>JAISIS010000034.1 GCA_031261905.1 Burkholderiaceae bacterium | reverse complement strand
GTGGCGACCGAAGTGCGAAGCCTGGCGCAGAGAAGCGCGACAGCCGCAAGGGAAATCAAGGAACTCATCAGCGATTCGGTCAGCAAGGTCAACTCTGGCAATGATCTGGTCAGTAACGCAGTGACGACCATGACCGAGATTGGCGACCAGATCAAACATGTGAACGACATCATGAACGAGATCACGATGGCGACGCAGGAGCAGATCGCGGGGATTGAGCAGGTGAACATTGCCGTCACGGAGATGGATACGGTATCGCAGCAGAATGCGGCGCTGGTGGAACAATCGGCGGCGGCAACCGAAAGCCTGAGGGATCACGCGCGGCAATTGGACAGGATGGTCGGCACATTCAGAATCAGTATGGAATCACATTCCGGAATGGTATCGCGCGCGTCCGTGGGCAAAAAGTCAGCGGCGGCAACGCCTCTTCCCGCACCGAAGAAATCAGCATTGCGTCCGGCAAGCGTGCCAAAACCGGCGCTCAAACAACCCGTTGGCGCAACGACGCAATCGGCAGGCATACCAGCCAATCTTCGTGCCGACGATGGAGACTGGGAAACATTCTGAGCAAGCGCGCTGCTTTCCCCTGGCTGTTCTCCACACAAAAAAGCCCGCCGTTATCGTCCGGCAGGCTTTTTTACATCGTAACGGGAAAGCGCGGCGCGCTCCCGTTACGCGGCGTTACATACAGGAAATCATGATGTCGCCGAATGCCGAGGTGGAAACCTCCTTTGCGTCATCCATCATGGCTGCGAAATCAATGGTCACCTGCCTGGAGGCAATCGCTTTTTGCATGGAATCAATCACCAGGTCGGCTGCTTCTATCCAGCCCATGTGCCTCAGCATCATTTCAGCCGAAAGTATCAGCGAACCAGGATTCACTACATTTTTACCGGCAAGCGAAGGCGCCGTACCATGCGTTGCCTCAAAAACAGCAATGGAATCCGACATCTTGGCGCCCGGCGCGATACCGATGCCCCCCCCCTGCGCGGCACGCGCATCCGAAATATAGTCGCCATTCAGGTTCAGTGTCGCCAATACACTGAACTCTTCCGGGCGAAGCAGTATTTCCTGAAGGAACGCATCCGTCAGTACATCCTTGATGACAATCTCGCTGCCGGTTTTCGGATTGATGATTGTGCGCTGCGGCCCTTTGCCAATCTGTTTCGCGCCGAACTCCCTGTCCGCCAGGGCATAGCCCCAGTCCCGGAACGCGCCTTCCGTGAATTTCATGATATTGCCTTTCTGGATCAGCGTCACGGAAGGACGGTTATGGTCAATCGCGTACTGGATGGCCTTCCTGACCAGGCGCTCCGTACCTTCCTGCGAAACCGGCTTGACGCCGATACCGGAAGTGGCGGGGAAACGGATATCTTTAACGCCCATTTCATTTTGCAGGAAGTCGATGACCTTTTTGGCTTCCGCCGAACCTTCCGGCCACTCGATACCGGCATAAATATCTTCAGTGTTTTCACGGAAAAGCACCATATCGGTCTTTTCCGGCTCCCGCAAAGGCGAAGGCACGCCGTTGAAATAACGGACAGGGCGCAGGCATACATACAAGTCCAGATACTGGCGCATGGTCACGTTAAGGGAACGCATCCCGCCGCCAATCGGCGTTGTCAGCGGCCCCTTGATGGCAACAACATATTCCTTTAGCGCCTGCAATGTCTCATCAGAAAGAAAGGTATCCGCGCCATACAGTTTGGAGGACTTTTCCCCGGCGTAAATTTCCATCCACGCGATACGGCGTTTCCCGCCATAGGCCTTCGCCACCGCAGCGTCAATGACCTTGCGCATAACCGGTGTGACATCCCCTCCGATGCCGTCACCTTCAATAAAAGGAATAATCGGGTTATCCGGCACATTCAGCGAGAAATCGGCGTTGACGGTAATTTTCTGTCCGTCACCCGGAACCTGGATATGTTGAAACATGATGTTCTCCCAATAATTGCAATCTGTGCCCGGCCTGACCGGGCGATCTGTAAGGATATGGCGGTGCGTTTCTGAAAAATCGCTTTCCGTTCCGGCGACCACTCAGACAACCGCACCATCGTTTTTGGTTTTTTCCCTGACGTGCTTGATAAGATCCTCCCGCCGGATGCCCAGGCGCATGGCAATGGCCGCTGCAACGAAAACCGAGGAATAGATGCTGCACACAATACCAATGGTCAGTGCAATGGAAAAATTATGCAGGGTCGGGCCGCCCAAAAACAGCATAGCCAGCACCATCGCCTCCGTACTGCCGTGCGTAATCATGGTGCGGGAAATCGTCCGGGTGATGGCGTTGTTGATAACTTCCGTCACACTGGCGCCCCGCATGTTCCGGAAATTTTCGCGGACCCGGTCAAAGATAATGACGGATTCATTCACGGAATACCCCAGCACCGCCATAAGCGCCGCCAGCACCGAAAGGGAAAATTCCCACTGGAAAAAGGCAAAGAAGCCCAGAATGATGATGATGTCATGCAAATTGGCCAGTACCGCCGCCACGCCGTATTTCCATTCGAAGCGGAAGGCCAGGTAAATAATGATGCCGATAATGACAAGCCCCAGCGCCATCAGGCCGTCATGCGTCAGTTCATCCCCGATCTGCGGGCCGACAAACTCCACACGCTTGAGTTCGACATCCGGATTTTTTGCCTTGAGCGCGGACAACAGCTTTTCACTCAGTTCAGCGGTGGAAATATCTTTTTTCAGCGGCAGATTGATAATCACATCCTGCGCGCGTCCGAAGTTCTGCACCTGGAAATCATCGCCGATATCCAGTCCCCTGACTGTTGCGCGGATATCCGCCAGATTCGCCGCCTGCGCATAGCTGACTTCAATGGAGGAGCCGCCGGTGAATTCATTGGAAAGATGCAACCCTCTGGAAAACAGGAAGAAAACAGCCGCAACAAAAGTGGCAAAGGAAATGACATTAAAGATCAGCGCATGGCGCATGAACGGGATGTCTTTTTTAATTCTGAAGAATTCCATGCTGAATTCCGTAATCTGGTCAATAACAATAAATCATCCGGTTGCCGTGCAATCCGCTATTCATCGGGCTTCCAGACCTGTCCGATGGAAAGCGACTCAATCCGCCTGCGATAGCCGTACCACAAATTAACAAGGCCGCGCATGACAAAGACGGAAGAAAACAGCGATGTCGTAATACCCAGCACATGCACCACGGCAAAACCCCTGATCGGACCGGACCCCAGCATCAGGAGGGCCAGACCGGCAATCAGGGTGGTCACGTTTGAATCCAGAATCGTTGCCCAGGCATGCGCAAAGCCATTGGCGATTGCCATTTGCGGCGAATGTCCGGCTCGCAGCTCTTCCCGGATACGCTCGTTGATCAGCACGTTGGAGTCAATCGCCATACCCAGCGTAAGCGCCAGCGCCGCGATGCCGGGCAAGGTCAGCGTCACCTGCAGGAGGGAAAGCACAGCCACCAGCAGGAGGACATTCACCGACAACGCCAGCACGCTGAATACGCCAAACAACAGGTAATAGGCGATCATGAAGACGGCAACCGCCAGGAAACCATACAGCGTGGACTTGAAGCCCTTGGAAATATTTTCCGCGCCCAGTTGCGGACCAATGGTGCGCTCTTCAATAATTTCCATTGGCGCGGCAAGCGATCCTGCGCGCAACAGGAGCGCAAGATCAGTAGCGGCCTGGGTGCTGCCCATACCCGTAATCTGGAATTTCGACCCCAGTTCATCGCGAATGGTGGCAACCGTCAGGACTTCGCCCTTGCCTTTCTCAAACAGCACAATCGCCATCAGCTTGCCGATCTTGCCGCGGGTCGCTTCGCGCATCTTGCGTCCGCCATTGCCGTTCAAATCAATCGCCACGGCGGCGTTCTGGTGCTGATCGAAAGTCGACGAGGCGTTGGCAATATATTCGCCGGTAATCACCGGATCCCGGTAAAGGATCACCGGCGCGCCATTGCCGACCGTGTACAGTTCAGAGCCAAAAGGCACGGCAACCGTCATTTCCGTTCCGCGTACAACGGATTCGTCAACCATGCGCACTTCCAGTGTGGCGGTGCGACCAATAATATCTTTTGCCCGTGAAACATCCTGAACGCCGGGCAACTGCACCACAATACGGTCAGCCCCCTGGCGCTGGATCACCGGCTCGTTCACGCCCAGTTCGTTCACGCGCTTGGAGAGCGTCGCAATATTCTGCCTGAGGCTGCTTTCCTGTGTTTCCTTAAGCGCGTCCGGCTTCAGGACAACGGCGAGCCGGTTCTCCGGCAAATCCTCCGTCATCACCTCCGGCATTTGCCGGGTCATCAGATCCCTGGCGCGGTTACGCGTTTCCGCATCGGCAAACTGCATCTCTATCTTGCCGTCGGCGCGCGTCATATTGGCATAGCGGATGCCTTTTTCGCGCAACTGGCTACGCAAGGCGGACTGAATGCCCTGCACCCGTGAAGTAACCGCGGCCCCGACATCCACCTTCATCAGAAAATGCACGCCACCCCGCAAATCCAGCCCCAGATACATGGGCAGCGCCCTGATGCTTTGCAGCCACTGCGGCGTATTCGAGATCAGGTTGAAGGCAATGCTGTAGGTAGGGTCGGCAGAATCCGGGTTCAGCTTGCGTTCCAGCAGGTCTTTGGCCCGGAACTGTGTATCCGTATCAGCAAAGCGAACGCGGATAGTGCGGTGAACGCTGCCCGCATCGAAATAAATGCCATCCGGCGCGATATTCCCGCTCTTCAGTACCCGCTCAACCTCTTTCACCAGCCCGGTATCCACCTTGATGGTAGATTTGACGCTGCTGACCTGCACGGCGGGCGATTCGCCAAAGAAATTGGGAACGGTATAAAGAATGCCGAACAATACCGCGGCGGCAATAACAAGATATTTCCAGAGAGGATAACGGTTCATGTTTATTCAGCCTGTTGATCGGGCGGGGGAGCCAAAACCGGGACTGGAGCGGGTTGCGGCGGTTCCGCCAGCGATTCCAGCGTCCCTTTGGGCAATTGAGCGACAACCGCAGTTTTTTGTACAAACACTTCCGCACCGCTTGCCATCCGCATGGAAACATGATTTTCCGAAACTTGGGTAACCGTGCCCAAAAGCCCGCCCGTCGTCACAATTTCGTCTCCTTCGGCAAGCGCCTCAATCATCGCTTTCTGTTCTTTTTGCCTTTTCTGCTGAGGACGGATCATCAGGAAGTACAGCACCACAAACATCAGGATAATCGGCAAAAAGCCGCCAATGCCATCCAAACCGGAAGACGCCGATTGCGCATAGGCATTCGAAATGAACATGTCAACTCCAGACCATTAAATTTTTGAATAACATGAAATTTTAGCACCGGCAGGCGTGTTTGTTGCCATTTCCGCACATTTTGCCGTAAACGTTCTTTTGCATGGTAAATGAAACATCCACGTCAGACGCCACGCTCCCGGTCAGATGTGAATGTCCGCACAAAAACATCAAACTGATCGCACATAATCGCATCGCGCATGTCCCGCATCAATTGCAGGTAATAATACAGATTGTGGATGGTGGCAAGCCGCGCGCCCAGGATTTCGCCCGTCCGGTTCAGATGATGGAGATAAGCGCGCGAGAAATTGCGGCAGGCATAGCAGGCGCAGGTTTCATCCAGCGGTTTTCCGTCATCACGGTAACGGGCATTGCGTATGCGGATATCGCCGAAACGGGTGAAAAGCCAGCCGTTTCTGGCGTTTCGGGTCGGCATGACGCAATCAAACATATCAATGCCATTCGCAACGCCCGCCACCAGATCTTCCGGCGTGCCGACTCCCATCAGATAGCGCGGTTTGTTTTCCGGCAGGCGCGGGCCGGTATGGGCCAGCACCCGCCGCATTTCCTCCTTCGGCTCTCCCACGGAAAGCCCGCCAATCGCCATGCCGTGAAATCCCATATCATTCAGCGCCGCCAGCGATTCATCACGCAGTTCCGTAAACATGCCGCCCTGCACAATACCAAAAAGCGCGTTGGGATTGCCCAGCGCGTCAAATTCATCTTTCGAGCGCCGTCCCCAGCGCAACGACAGCCGCATGGAGCGCGCGGCCTCATCCAGGGTCGCAACCTGCTCCTTGATCCGGTACGGCGTGCATTCATCAAACTGCATGACTATATCCGCATTCAGGGTATGCTGGATCTGCATGGACATTTCCGGAGAAAGAAACAG
>JAISIS010000017.1 GCA_031261905.1 Burkholderiaceae bacterium | reverse complement strand
CCGCTATAGTTGTCATGAAAACGTTATGCGCCTGCCGTGAAGGTCAGTCGCGCCCCATGCCGGTAAAACGAAAATCCACTTCCGGCTGGCGGTTGGAAATAATATCGGCAATGACGCGGCCCGAACCGCATCCCATCGTCCATCCCAGCGTACCGTGACCGGTATTCAGAAAAAGGTTGCTGTAGGAGGTTTTGCCGATGTACGGGATATTGGAGGGCGTCATCGGGCGCAGGCCGCTCCAGTAAAGCGGCTGGCTGTAGTCGCAGCCTTCCGGGAACAATTCCCGTGTGCGCCGGGTCAGCGCCTCGCATCTTGCCATGTTGAGTTCGCGCCCGTAGCCGTTCATTTCCGCCGTGCCGCCTACGCGGAGGCGGTTGCCAAGGCGGGAAAAGACCAGTTTGTATTCCGCGTCAATCAGGGAGACATAGGGCGCGGCATCCGGGTTGATGACCGGGTAGGTGGCCGAATAGCCTTTTGCCGGATAAATCATCAGGTTGATGCCGAGCGGCTTGAGAAAGGGCGCGGAAAAGCTGCCCATGGAAATCACGAAGGCATCCGCCTTAAGCACTTCATATTCCCCCATCGGGTTGATGGTTTCCACACCGGTGATCCTGGCGGTGGCTCCCGCGCCTTCCGTCAGCAGACGGATGGCGGTGGTATTGAAACGGAATTGCACGCCTCTTTCCGCAGCCTTACCCGCCAGCCCGATGGTGAACTGGCGGGCATCGCCATGCTCGTCGCCTGGGGTATAGTCACCGCCAATGAGCTTGTCCCGGATGGAGGCCAGCGCCGGTTCGATGCGGACGACTTCTTCGGCGTCAATGGAATTGCGGGGGCATCCAAGCGAGGTCATGAGTTGCGCGCCCGGCTTGGAGGCCTCGAATTCTTCCTTGTCCGTGTAAAAATGCATGATGCCGCGGGTGAGGTGATCGTATTCAAAGGGTATTTCCGCCCTTAACGCCCGCAGGGTACGCAGGCTGAAATCCGCCATGGAAAGGCATTGCCGGGTGTTGTAGGCGGTTTTGCCCGGAGTACACTGGCGCAGGAAGCGCAATCCCCATTCCCATTGCTGCTGTTCCGCGCGAAAACGGTAAAGCAGCGGCGCGTCTTCCTTGCCCAGCCATTTCAGGAGTTTTCCGGGAGCGGATGGGTTGGCCCAGGGCTCCGAGTGGGAAACCGAAATCTGGCACCCGTTGGCAAAGGTGGTTTCCTGGGCCGGGCCAGGCTGGCGATCTATTACAGTAACCTCATGTCCTTCCTGTCGGATAAACCAGGCGGAAGCGGTGCCGACAATTCCTGAACCCAATACGATAACTTTCACTTGTTCCCCATTAATGTCATCAAACGATTCACTACCATATGTTAAACGATACGGCTGCCCCGGTCATGCCGGTGGCGTCTTGCGGTTTTCCGGCTGCCGGTTTTGTTTCAGCCGCTGGATCTCCGTGGAAATGGTGTGCGTCACAATAACTTCCAGCGTTTGCTGCATATCATGCCTGATTTCTTCGGTCAGCAACATGGCCATTTGTCCCAGAATAGAGGAAACATGCTGCGTAATGCTGTCATCCAGCACAAAGTTCAGCCGTTCCGTTACCTGCTGGCGAATGCGTTCGGTCAGGCGCGCTTCCAGTTCGTCCCAGGGCAGTTTGTCGAGTGATGCCGTAGCGGGCGCAGCGTTAGCACGCCGGGCTTCAGGCGATTGCAAAATATCCGTCAGCACGGGAATAGCCTGGTTTTGCGCAAGCCCTTCCATCCGCGACGCCTGGATGCGTTCCGCCACAGTGGCGGGTGGTGAGGCGGCAAAAGCGACCCTGGCCCTTGTCACCGGATGGCCTCATGATGCAGGGTATAGCCGCGCTGCCGGTAATGCGCATAGCGTTCGCGTCCGGCCTGCCGGTCATCCGGATCCGTGGAAACGATTTCCAGCAGCCGGTCAAAACGGGCAAAGCAGGCGGGAACCGTATCGGAAAGGTTGACCAGTATCTGGTGATGCGGCAATTCAATGGCGTCATTGTCAGTCAAAACAACCGGGGAACGGAAAGCGGCCGGATCGCCTGCCACGGCATGAGGCAGGAAATCCTGGTCCGAAAAGGTCCACAGCGCTTCGTCAAGCCGCGCCAGTTGCGCGCGGTCACGAACGAGCAGCACAATCCGGGGTACGGGTGACAGGGAAAGCGCCTTTCGCACCCAGCGGCAGGTATAGGTCATTTTATCTGCTATGTCAGTGCGAAATTCGATTCGTGTCATTTCGGCTACCGGATAAAAACGCGCATAATCAAGTTTAGCTGAAAAAACTGAATGGTTACAGGTTATCGTGCGGGAATCGTCAGGCCGCTGTGCCTTAAAAGCGCATCAATTGACGGTTTTCGCCCACGGAAGGCCTCAAAGGATTCCATCGCCGGGCGTGAACCGCCAACTGCCAGGATTTCCTCAAGCAACTTTCCGCCCATCGCGGGCAAGAGCACATTGCCGCCATCAGCCTGCGCTTCCTCGAAGGCGCTGTAAACATCGGCAGACAGCACTTCCGCCCATTTGTAACTGTAATATCCCGCCGCGTAACCGCCCGCAAAAATGTGATTGAAGGAATGCAGGAAACGGTTGAATTCAGGCGGGATAACGACCGCGAAACGCTGCCGGATGGCATCCAGCATCTCCTGAACCGTCTGACTGCCGTCAGGATCAAAATCATGATGCAGGCGCATATCGGCCAGAGAAAACTCGATCTGCCTTAATATCTGCATACCGGACTGGAAGTTCTTTGCCGCGATCATCTTGTCAAAGAGTTCGCGTGGCAGGGGCAGGCCGGTGGTTTCATGCGCCGTCATGTGTTGCAGCACATCCCATTCCCAGCAGAAATTTTCCATAAATTGCGAAGGCAGTTCAACCGCGTCCCATTCCACACCGGCGATGCCGGAAACACTCAGTTCATCCATCCTGGTCAGCATGTGATGCAGCCCGTGGCCGAACTCATGGAAAAGCGTAATGACTTCATTGTGCGTAAAGCAGGGCGGTTGCCGCTTGCCGTCTTTCTCTGCGGGCGCGGTAAAGTTGCAGGTCAGGTAGGTCAGCGGCGTCTGAATGCCGTTTGCCGTCAGGCGGCGGCTGCGCGCGTCATCCATCCAGGCGCCTCCCCGCTTGCCGGGACGCGCATAAAGGTCCAGATAAAACTGGCCGACCAGGCTACCCGCTTTCTCAACCCGGTAAAAGGTAACGTCCTTTTGCCACACCGGTGCGGCATCCGGGCGGATGCTTACTCCGAACAGGGTCTGTATCAGCCTGAAAAGCCCTTCAATGACACGGTGCTCCGGAAAATAGCGCCTGACTTCCTGCTCGGAAAAGGCATAGCGCTTTTCCCGCAGCTTTTCCGATACATAGGCCATATCCCAGGCGCAGATTTCCGTGATGCCAAAGGTTTCCCTGGCAAAGCTGCGCAGTTCTTCCATATCGCGCTCGGCAAATGGCCTTGCCCGGATCGCGAAGTCTTCCAGGAAGGTAATGACTTCCCCAGGCGTTT
>JAISIS010000150.1 GCA_031261905.1 Burkholderiaceae bacterium | reverse complement strand
TTCAGCCGTTGGTTCAGCGGCTTTTGCAGGCTCGTCTGATACCTGGGCGGCTACCGTATCGGCGCTTACAGCCTCGGCAGGCGCTTTGGCGGTTGCAGCATCAGCTTCCGGCGTCCTAGCGACCACCTTGTCAGTATGCGCTTCTCCCGGCGAGGGCAACGGCATCAACTCGCCACTTGGTAGCCATATCTGCTCAATAACCTCTTTTTTCTTCACTTTCTTGCCGTCTTCTTCTTTGATGGTCTCCCATTGCGAATCGGCAAGATCCTTGTCATGCACCATGCGCTGACGTCTTTGCAGATAGGCGTCACGGATAAATTCGTACTTGTCTATAGCCGCGTCATCTATCACCGCTGCAGCGTCAATCAACTCGGCTCGCTTGCTGATGCCACGCAAGGCAATAGCACCCCAGCGGAAACCCCTGTCGTAAATATACGTAATCGGGTCACCAAACCAGTAATCAGCCGGAACCGCGATGGTATCGCGAATAGTGGAAGGTCCCAGGATCGGGATCACAAAATAAGGTCCTGGAGGCGCACCCCATACTCCGAGCGTCTGACCGAAATCTTCATTATGTTTTTGCAGCCCTGCTTCGGAAGCGACATCAATAGCGCCACCAACCCCTACAAGGGTATTGACCATGATGCGCGACACATCGGAAAAGCCTTCATCGCCACGGCCCTGGAGGAAATTGTTAACGGCGATCCACACATCGGCGATATTACCGAAGAAGTTGCGCACCACCGTCTGGACAACATCCGGCAACAGGTCGTGATATCCATGCGCGATGGGCTTGATCACCACCGTATCCATCGCTTCATTAAAGTAAAAGGCCTGGCGATTATAGCCTTCCAGCGGATCGTTCGGGCTATGTGCACAACCTGCCGCCAGCGCCGCAACCGACACCGCCGCACAGAATTTGGTTAACCGTAAAGTGAGGCTCATTTATTATTGTCCTTTTCTTCTGTCGCTTTACCATAAATAAACTGGCTGATCAGGTTTTCCAGAATCATCGCCGACTGTGTCATCTTGATCTGGTCACCATTCGCCAGGTTTTTATCATCACCACCAGGTTCAATACTAATATACTGCTCTCCCAATAAACCTGATGTCAGAATTTTGGCACTACTGTCCTTCGGAAACCTGTAACGCTCTTCTATCTGGAGCAAAACCTTTGCCCGAAACTCGGCGTCATCAAAGCTGATGTCACCAACACGACCAACCACCACGCCTGCACTTTTAATCGGCGCCCTCGGCTTCAGTCCGCCAATATTGTCAAAACGGGTCATGACAGAGTAGGTTTTTTCAAATGACAAGGAACTCATGTTCCCGGCTTTAAGCGCAAGAAACATCAGCGCCAGTGCACCGATAATCACAAAAAAACCGACCCAGATATCCAGAGATTTACGTTGCATGGAAAAATAATAGCAGTTAGTTTGGAAAACTACCCTTTTTATGTGACGTAAAAGGGCACAACATCTAATAAGTGTCTCATATTTGAGACACTTATTTTTGACAATAATACTTTTTCAGAATCACCTGCGTCAGTTAAACATCAGCGCCGTCATCAGAAAATCCAGCCACAACACCAGAAGCGAGGAGTAAACCACCGTCCGGGTTGTTGCAATGGAAACGCCCTCCGGTGTCGGGTTGGCCTCGTACCCCTGGAAAAGCGCCATGAAGGTTACAGCAAATCCGAAAACAACGCTTTTGACGATGCCGTTTCCAATATCCAGCCAAATATCAACATTGCTTTGCATCTGCGACCAGAAAGCCCCATCGTCCACACCGATCAGAACAACCCCTACAATATAGCCGCCCAGAATACCGACAGCACTAAACAGCGTCGCAAGGATGGGCATGGAAATAATTCCGGCCCAAAAGCGCGGAGTCAGCACCCGGTACAGCGGATTAACCGCCATCATATCCATGGCGGAAAGTTGCTCACCCGCTTTCATAAGGCCGATTTCCGCCGTCAGCGAGGTCCCTGCGCGTCCCGCATACAACAGCGCCGTAATGACTGGCCCCAGTTCCCGCAACAAAGCCAGAGCAACCAGTGTGCCAAGCGCCTGCTCGGAACCATATTTGTTCAGAATATAATACCCCTGAAGGCCCAGTACAAAGCCGACAAAAAGGCCCGCAACGGTAATCAGCAAAACCGAATGATTGCCAATAAAATGAATCTGGTCAGTTATCAGGCGGGGGCGCCGGATGATTTTGAACAGGCCGCCAGTCATCATCAGAAACATGCGGAAAGCATATCCTATGCTGGTTATCAGCTTTCTGGCTTTAAACCCGAGCGCGGCAACAAGATTTATCATGCCTGCGCCTCCAGGCCCAGATCTTCAGCCAGCGATTTGCCAGGATAATGGAATGGAACAGGCCCGTCAGATTCGGCATGCACAAATTGCCTGACATAAGGCTCTTCCGATTCGCGCATTTCCTGTGGTGTACCATGCGCGACAATGCGCCCTTCCGAAAGAAAATAGACATAGTCGGCAATCCCGAACGATTCCTCTACATCATGCGACACCACAATCGAAGTAGAGTTGAGCGCATCATTCAGCCGCCTGATCAGATTGGCGGTAACGCCCATTGAAATTGGATCCAGTCCTGCAAAAGGCTCGTCATACATGATGAGATCCGGATCCAGCGCGATGGAACGCGCCAAAGCGACACGGCGCGCCATGCCGCCTGAAATCTCGGCCGGCTTCAGTGCCGCTGCATTCCGCAGTCCCACTGCATGCAACTTCATCAGCACCAGATCACGAATCAGTTCTTCCGGTAAATCCGTCTGCTCGCGCAATGGGAACGCCACATTGTCAAAAACCGTCAGGTCGGTAAACAGCGCGCCATATTGAAACAACATACCCATTTTACGGCGAAGACGGTACACACCGTCCGTATCCAGTTCATGGATCGGCTCCCCCGCAACCAGCAAACGACCCGACTGTGCCCTGAGCTGGCCGCCGATCAGGCGCAATATGGTTGTCTTTCCTGAACCGGAACCACCCATGACGGCAACAACTTTGCCACGCGGGAAAACCATATTCAGTTCCGACAGAATTGGCCGCTCCCCGTAACGGAAAGCCAGATCATGAATTTCGACAATATTGGACACAGCGTTTGTAAACTACTTTAATTTTCGTATTGTAATGCAGCGGCTTTTTTTTATCTAATGCCTTTTTCCGGTTTTTGTATGTTTTGTGTAACAACCCGGTATTCACCGGGTTACAGGCTTATATCGGATGCGCCTGGGTTTTGCTCCCTCCTCGCCCAGCCGTTTCCGCTTGTCCGCCTCATATTCCTGGTAATTTCCGGTAAAGAAAGTCACCTGCGAATTCCCTTCAAACGCCAGAATATGAGTCGCGATACGATCAAGGAACCAGCGGTCATGGGAAATCACCATTACGCTGCCGGCAAATTCCAGCAGAGCATCCTCCAGCGCGCGCAACGTTTCCACATCCAGATCATTGGAGGGTTCGTCCAGCAACAGGACATTACCACCCTGCATCAGCGTTTTGGCCAGATGCAGCCGTCCGCGTTCACCACCTGACAGGCTGCCGACATTTTTTTGCTGGTCCGCTCCCTTGAAATTGAATCGTCCCAGATAAGCACGCGAAGGCATCTCAAAACGGCCAACCGCAATCACGTCCGCTCCATTACTGATGTCTTCAAACACCGTTTTGCCATTCTCAAGCGCCTCGCGCGACTGGTCAACCAGCGAAATTTTAACAGTCTGCCCGATGCGGATTTCACCCTGATCAGGCTTTTCCTGACCTGTCATCATCCGGAACAACGTGGATTTACCTGCGCCGTTCGGGCCGATAACCCCCACAATCGCGCCTGGCGGGATGATAAAACTCAGATTTTCAATCAACAGCCTGTCGCCATATCCTTTTGAAACCTGCCTGAATTCAATCACATCGTTGCCAAGCCGTTCGGCAACCGGGATGAAGATTTCCTGCGTTTCATTGCGTTTCTGGTATTCATATTCAGACAATTCGTTAAAGCGGGTCAGGCGCGCCTTGCTTTTTGCCTGGCGGCCTTTGGGATTCTGCCGCACCCATTCCAGTTCTTTGGCGATCGTCTTCTGGCGCGAGGATTCGGTCGCCTCTTCCTGTTTCAGGCGTATGCTTTTTTGCTCCAGCCAGGAACTGTAGTTACCTTTCCAGGGAATACCCTGCCCCCTGTCAAGCTCCAGAATCCACTCGGCGGCATTGTCCAGAAAATAACGGTCATGGGTAATCGCAACCACCGTACCCGGAAAGCGATGCAGAAATTGTTCCAGCCATTCCACTGACTCCGCATCCAGATGATTGGTTGGCTCATCCAAAAGCAGCATATCCGGGCGTGAAAGCAACAGGCGACACAGGGCAACACGCCGCTTTTCGCCACCCGAAAGAATGCCGATAGGTGCATCCCAGGGCGGCAGGCGCAGGGCATCGGCCGCCATTTCAAGCTGCTGGTTCAGATTGCTCCCGTCAGATGCGGCGATAACTGCTTCCAGACGCGCCTGTTCTTCCGCCAAAGCGTCAAAATCGGCATCCGGCTCGGCATAGGCGGCATAAACCACCTCCAGCCTGGACTGCGCCTCAAATACCTCACCGAGAGCGCTTTCCACTGCCTGACGTACTGTCTGTCCGGGATCCAGTTCCGGCTCCTGCGGCATATATCCTATTTTAAGGTTGGGCATGGGTCGCGCCTCGCCAAGAATATCTCTGTCAACACCCGCCATGATTTTCAGCAGGCTGGACTTTCCAGAGCCATTCAATCCCAGCACACCTATTTTGGCGCCGGGGAAAAAGGAAAGTGAAATATCTTTCAGGATATGGCGTTTGGGCGGAACAATTTTGCCGACCTGGTTCATCGTAAAGACATATTGGGCCATGGGATCAAGAGAGGTAAAAGTTAAACAGAAAATGACATTTTGCTGAAAATAGCACGTCCGGCATCCCTTGCGCAAATATTGCATAAAGGATGCCGGAATTGCATTTTTTCCGGCTTTGCCCTATCTTGCCAAAGCGTTACCCAAAGACAGGATTTCATTTGGAACCTATGCCAGCAGAGGAAAAACCGGATACAGGGAAGAGCGGCATGACCGCACTGACCATTGCCTCGATCGGCATCGTCTATGGTGATATCGGGACAAGCCCCCTGTATGCAATGCGCGCCATATTTGGCGGCTCCAGCGGCCTTATCCTGACGCCGGGCAACCTGCTGGGCATCGTTTCACTCATCATATGGGGCCTGATTGTTGTTGTTTCACTCAAATATGTCCTTATAATGCTCCGTGCGGACAACCGGGGAGAAGGCGGCGCCCTGGCGCTCATGGCGCTGGCTCATTCCGCCTTGCCCGGAAAATCACGGTGGCAATATCCGCTACTGCTCCTGGGCGTACTGGGCGCCTCCCTGTTTTATGGAGACAGCGTCATTACACCGGCCATTTCCATTCTTTCCGCCGTAGAAGGCCTCGAAATCGCCGCCCCCATGTTCCGCCCCTATGTCATTCCCGCCGCACTGGGCATCATCGTGGCGCTGTACGCGGCACAGCGCAAAGGTACG
Source organism: Burkholderiaceae bacterium (assembly GCA_031261905.1). Classification (GTDB taxonomy): domain Bacteria; phylum Pseudomonadota; class Gammaproteobacteria; order Burkholderiales; family Burkholderiaceae_D; genus Oxalobacter. Next base: position 3,386 of record JAISIS010000150.1, on the reverse strand, counting down.
GGCGACATTGGCAAATGGTTCGGCCCCTTCATGGTTACGTGGTTTGTGATGCTGGCTGCGATGGGTTGTGTCAATATTATTGCCTCTCCGGAAGTGCTCGCGGCGCTGAATCCCTGGTATGCCATACTATTTATAGGCCGCTATCCGGGAACGGCCTTTATTGCGTTAAGCGCGGTTGTGCTGGCGTTTACCGGCGCTGAAACCCTTTATGCGGATATGGGACATTTTGGCCCACGGCCCATCCGGCGCGCCTGGTTTATGCTGATATTCCCGGCACTCATCCTGAATTATCTGGGGCAAGGCGGTCTGTTGCTTTCCGACCCCGGCGCGCTGGCGAATCCATTTTTTCGCCAGTTGGGATCGTGGGCAATTTATCCATTGGTTTTCATGTCCACCATCGCGGTTGTTATTGCATCACAGGCAACCATCTCCGGCGCGTTTTCTATTACCAAACAGGCGATTGGCCTCGGTCTGCTGCCGCGCATGAAAATCATATACACATCAGAAAGCGAAATGGGTCAAATCTATATACCGGCGATCAACTGGCTTCAAATGGCCGCCGTCATCATCGCAGTACTGGAGTTCCGCTCATCCGGCAATCTCACAGGAGCATATGGCGTTGCCGTAACCGGCGCCATGCTGATCACTACGATCTGCCTTTTCTTCATCATGCGCTTTCACTGGAAATGCAACCCCCTTCTCAGCCTGGCGATACCACTGCTGTTTGGCGTCATTGATGTATCGTTACTGACTTCCAACATGCTTAAAATCAAAAGCGGCGGCTGGTTTCCCATTGCCATTGGCCTGTTTATTTGCGTACTGATGATGACATGGCGGCGTGGGCGAATACTGGTCGGAGCCAGCCAGAAACGGCACGCAATTCCGATTGATTCCTTCCTTCAGTCCCTGTTTTTCTCGCCACCGCAACGCATCCCCGGCACAGCTGTTTTCCTGCGCGGGGAAAATGATGGCGCCCCCCAGGCATTGCTGCATAATCTTTCGCACAACAAGGTGCTTCACGAACGGGTTTTCTTCCTGACTGTCCACACCGAAGAAGTTCCCTGGGTAAGCGTGGACGAACGGGTAAACATAACGCCACTGGGTTATGAGTGTTACCAGATTGATTTGTATTATGGTTTCAAGGATGAAGTCGACATCCCCCGGACATTGTCCTTGTGTAAATCCTACGGCTACACCTTTGACATGGCGTCAACATCTTTCTTTATTTCCCGGCAGACACTGATTTCCACGCCTGCAACGGGCATGAGCCGGTGGCGGGAACATTTATTCATCTGGGTATCGCGCAATGCCCGCAACGCTGCGGATTATTACCAGATTCCAGTTGGCCGGGTCATTGAGCTTGGCGCGCGCGTGGAAATATGAACATCAACACGCGCCATTATCCCTCAATTCCCATTATTACAAGGCATCTGCCGCCATCATGATGCGAGCACAATATGAAAATTCTATTATTCGGGAAAAACGGACAAGTCGGGCACGAACTGCTGCGATCCCTTTCCCCGCTGGGAGAAATCATCGCCCTGGACCGGCGCGAAGCTGACTTTGAAAACAAAGATGCATTGCGGCGGACTATCAGCACTCATGCAGCGGATGTCATTGTAAATGCGGCTGCCTATACCGCTGTTGATCAGGCGGAATCCGAGGAAGAGCGCGCATTCCTGATTAATGCTGAAGCGCCCGCAATTCTGGCTGATTACGCGCGTTACAACGGCTCCCTGCTGATCCACTTTTCCACAGACTACGTTTTTGACGGCACAAAACCTTCCCCCTATATCGAAACAGACCGCCCAAATCCCCTGAACGCATACGGCAGGAGCAAACTGGCCGGAGAACAGGCTGTTCAGCAAGGCGGCTGCCATCATTTTATTTTCCGCACCAGTTGGGTTTATGGCATACATGGGCACAATTTCATCAAAACAATCTGGAAAGCGGGAAAAGAGCGGGAATCCCTGAAGGTAGTGGCAGACCAGGTCGGCACACCGACATCCGCAGAATTGATAGCGGACGTCACCGCACTTTCCATTGCCGCATTTTATGCAGATTTATTGCCGGAAGGCATTCATCACCTGACCGCATCGGGAACAACCAGTTGGTACGGGCTGGCCTGCTATACGCTTGAAAAAGCACACGAAAAAGGCATATCAATGAAAGCAGGCCTCAACAGCATCACGCCTATCGTGACGGAAGAGTGGCCTCTTCCCGCCGCTCGCCCCCGCAACTCCCGTCTCGACAATTCGGCACTCTCGGAAAGGCTGGGATTTTTTCTGCCGGAATGGTCTTTTCATGTTGACCGCATGATTGAACAGCTTGTCCGAAGCGACGCCATATAACACTCTGGATGGGGTGCAATTAGATGAGAAAATGGGACTAGCTGTTAAGTGTCAATGGTTTGTTCCGATTTTGAATCATAGAGAGCGGGAAGATTTCTTTTAAGCGCTGTGTGTGGTCGCCGGGTGTTATAAAAAGGCACCCCAGAGCGGTCCTTTGATAATGTAATTGGCGATATCGGCCACTTTGGCTTCACCCATCTGTGAATCCCGCCGCCGGGATGCTTTTTGGCGAAACAACTTCCCCCAAAGGGGAATGTTCCATACCCGCAGATGGATGGCTTAAATCGTTAAATCCACGCGCTGAAGCGTGCCAACGCTGCCGTCTTCATTCAAAAAAACGCCGCTGGCGCGAATTTGGCCTTGCAGCGCATTATGAAAATCCTTGATGGAAAACTCTGTCTTGACATGCGCCACCGCCAAAGCACCAACACCGGCGTCTTTCAGGCTTTGTAACGGTTGCGAACCATCTGTGCCCGGTTGCCAGACGAAAAGCTGCGACCAGACACTGTCGTTTTCATCAATCCAGCCGTTACCGTCTTCATCCAGCGCGGCCAGTTCCGAAAACCCGTCCCCGGAAGCAGGGCCAAACAGTTCGGCTCCATTGTTGGCTTTGCCATCGAGGTTCCTGTCGAACACCAGAAAACCACTGCCGGCGGCCAGTTGGTTGATCCTTTCGTCGGCAACACCATCCGCGTTCAAATCAAAGGTGAAGCGGGCGTCTTCCAGATCCGCCGCATTGCCGTTGAAATTCAGCACCAGCGGATCGGCAACATTCTGGCCGGAAAGCATACGGATACCGTTTTGTTCCATGTATTCCCGCGACATGCTCAGGGAGAGATCAAATGAAATCTCGCGTCCATCCGCTGTTTTTACCGTACCCTGCGCGTAAAAATCCGTCTGTTCGGCTTCCAGCGTGGTACTGGAGTAGGTGTAAGATGTCTGCGCGGAAGGGGCGTTTGCCTCGATCTGCTGTCCGTCCCCGCTCACGCCGTGCAGTTCGGGTAAATCGATTTTCCTGCCGATCAGCATTTCGAC
>JAISIS010000101.1 GCA_031261905.1 Burkholderiaceae bacterium | reverse complement strand
CATGCCGCACTATGAAGAAAGCCTGAAATGCCGGTTTTCAGGCGGGGGAAAAAAGGTGAACGCCCGAATAAAACAAAACGGGCGCGCCTTGCGGCGTGCCCGTCATGCAAGCGCCAAAGAATGAATCAGAACTTGTGGGTCATACCCAGCTGGAATGCGGTAAGGCTTTCACGGCCAACCACACCGGCAAGACCTTTACCCTTGGCGTTCCCTCCGGTAGCGGAGCGGTCTTTCGTATCGCCATCCAAGTCCATATAGGAAACCTGACCATAGATGGAAGTGCGTTTGGAGAGATTATAGGTGTAACCAACTGCGGCCTTCCATGCTTTGTCTTCGTCATCGAAATTCCAGTTACCGCGACGACCTCTCGAACCGTAATCATCCATCTTCAGGTATTGGGCGGAAATGTCCAACTGACCAGGACCAATATCCCACTCCAAACCCAGCAATAAGCTTTGCTGTTTGCTGGAACCCATGCGAGCATCATCATAGTAGGTATCTACGCCATCTTTGCGCTGAAGGTCTGCTGCGTCGCCACCATTCTGGTCAAATCCGGAGATACCGATTTTGTCACGGGTTTGTTCGTATGCCAGCATGATACGGGCACCGCCAAACTTGTAGGATCCCCCCAAGTTCCAGTTGTAGGAATCGCCACTGTCTGCCAGACGGCTCCAGTTAGCGGTTGCCATCCACGGGCCATTGTTATACGACAGGTTGATCGCGTAACCATCGTTGCTGAAATCATGGCGTTTTTTGCCATCACGACTGAGCGCCTCTGCCGGAAGCTTATCCATCGCGTTTGCGCCGTGGTTATACTTTCCGTCACCGACCCAGTTTTCATCATCACGACCGTTACCCTTGCCCAGCGTGTAGGACAGACCGAAGCTGAAACCAGCCCACTTCGGGGAGTCGTAACGGGCGGTGTTCGAAATACGGGCCGAGCGCAACGTGCTTTGGAACATACCGCCAACACCGTATTGGTAGAACGGGTCAAATTTACGGATCGTTTCCGTGGTCAGTTCGTTCATGCGGCCAAAACGAATCTTGCCCCAGCTGCTGCTTTCCAGACCGATATTGGCGTTACCGTCCCAGGTGTTGCCTTTTTCCTGGCCACTTGCAACGTCAAAACGTTTTTCCAGCTGGAAGATGGCTTTCAGGCCATTGCCCAGATCTTCCGAACCCCGGAAGCATACACGTCAATGGATGCAACTCATGGCGTCAGGTTCGGAAGAAGCAAAAATCGCGCCCACACTATATATAGTGTGTGCCTGCCGCGCCTGCTGTTTCAGGGGAGCGTGAAAGCGGCTTCCAGCGCCTGGCGCGTCAGGCCGGGGGCGCTGATTTCCAGCAGCTTGCGGCGATTGGTGAAACCATGCGTGATCTTGACGCTGCTTTTCGGCACGTCCAGCCGGGCGGCGACAAAACGGATCAGCGCCTCATTAGCCTTGCCGTCAACCGGCTGCGCCTGCAAGCGGATGCGCACGGCATCTTCGGCAATGGACAGGATTTCCGACTTTTTGCCGTTCGGGCTGATCTGAACGGCAAGCCTGAATCCCGAACCTGTTTCCGACAGCCAGTGTTTGCCCATATCAGATACGGAAAATCAGTTCAGGAATAAAGCGCCCGGCAATATTGAGGATGATGAAGGCGACCAGTACCGACAAATCCAGCCCGCCAATAGGAGGAATCACTTTTCTGAGCGGGGCAAGAAAAGGCCGGTTCAGCGCGCCAACCAGCGGAGCAAGCGGGGCATGCGGATTGACCCAGCTGAAAATCACTTCCAGGATCAGAAGGCCCATAATGCCGTACGTCACCCAGTTAAACAACGTCAGGAGCGTCAAAATCACAACGATTTTGACCACAAAGACAGGGATCAGCAGGACGGTCTTGATTACGGCGGCGACAATCGCAATCAGGATGGAACCCGTCAGGCTGGCCCAATCGTGCTCACCGGCTCCCGGAATCGCCCGGCGCAAGGGAAGCACCAGCCAATTTGTCAGGGTAAAGATAAAATTCCCGATCTGCATGGGCGGTCTGACGCGCACCGCCTGCATCCAGAAACGCAACAACATCACCCCACCGAACAGGGCCGCCGCTATATCAATAATCATTTGTAAAACACCAGCTAACACGAACGCTCCTTTTTATGGGCCTGCCCATGCAAGCCGCCAGCATGATGATAACCGTTTATGCCACATTGGAATACCAAATAAAGCCGGTATCGCTTTGGCATTTCCCTAATTGCCGGCTACCGCCATAGCGTCAATCAGCACCGAACCGGATTCCCTGCCGCCCCGGCTGACCACATCAGCGCCAATCGCCACAACCCCTGCAAACATTGCTTTCAGGTTACCCGCTATGGTGATTTCCTGAACCGGATACTGGATAACACCATTTTCGACCCAGAAGCCGGAAGCTCCGCGCGAGTAATCGCCGGTGACGTAATTCACGCCCTGCCCCATCAATTCGGTAACCAGCAATCCCCTGTCCAGTTTTTTCAGCATTGCGGCAAAATCATCCGATTTCTGCGTATTCGAGGAACGGAAAAAGAGGTTGTGCGCGCCACCCGCGTTGCCGGTAGTCTTCATACCGAGACGTCGCGCAGAATAGGAAGAAAGGAAATACCCGTTGACGATCCCGTCCCTGACCACTTCACGGCGGGCGGTTCTGACGCCTTCGTCATCAAAGGGTGCGGACGCGGACGCGCCGATGATGCGCGGGTCTTCCAGCAGGCTGATATGCCCGGGAAATATTTGTGTGCCAAGCGAATCCACCAGAAAGCTGGATTTGCGGTACAGCGCCCCGCCTGACACGGCATTGACAAAAGCGCCCATCAGACCTAGCGCCAGCGGCGCTTCAAACAACACCGGGCAACGCTGTGTTTCAACCTGGCGGGCATTCAGGCGGGCCAACGCCCGCCCGGCGGCATGACGCCCTACCGATTCGGGCGATTCCAGCCGCTCGGGGTTGGTGGATGCCGTGTACCAGT
>JAISIS010000022.1 GCA_031261905.1 Burkholderiaceae bacterium | reverse complement strand
ACTGCGATACATGACGATTTCGGGCGTGGAGTAAATCCCCGAAAGCAGTTTGACGCAGACGCTCATGAGGGAAAACAGGAGAGCGGCAAATATCATCCAGAGCGATTGCATGGGCGCTTATGTTGCAGAGGGCCGAACAATGCCGCCAAAATCATGGCGGCAGGCGAAGCTGGCGTATAATAACAAGTTTACATGCTGAACCGCATATAACCAGCGAATAAATAATTCTACACACCTGTTACCGGAACAGGTTGAATGGATCGCGTTTATGTCCGATAACACTGAAAGCCAGGCCGCTACGGCAACTGGCGAAACCTTTGAATCCGCAATGGCGGAACTGAACCGGCTGGTCGCGCAGATGGAGGAAGGCGAGTTGCCGCTTGAGGCCGCCATCGCCGCCTATCAGCGCGGCGTGGCGCTGGTGCGCTACTGTACCGCCCAACTGGAGAAGGTGGACAGACAGATCGAGGTTCTCGACAGGGAAATGCTCAAACCGTTTGAAGCAGACAATACAGCCGAAGGCAAATAATGGCGATGCAGACTTTTGAGGACTGGATGCAGTCCGTTCAGACTACCGTGGAAAAGGCGCTCTCGGATCTGTTGCCGCCTGCGCATCGTTTGCCGGAATCGCTGCATGAGGCGATGCGCTACGCGGTGCTGGATGGCGGCAAACGGGTAAGGCCCATGCTGGTGTTTGCCGCAGGGGAACTGGTTAACGCGCCTTCGCCGGTGCTGGCTTATGCCGCTTCCGCGGTGGAAATGATTCATGCCTATTCGCTGGTGCATGATGATTTGCCCTGCATGGATAATGATGTATTGCGGCGCGGTAAACCAACGGTTCATGTCCGCTATGGCGAGGCGGGCGCCCTGCTGGCGGGCGACGCGCTGCAATCACAGGCTTTTGTGACGCTTTCACGGCTGGATATTGATCCGGCGCGGGTGTTTGAAATGCTGCGGGTGCTGAGCGAGGCGGCAGGCGCTTCCGGCATGTGCGGTGGTCAGGCGATTGATCTGGATAGTGTGGGGCAAACACTGACGTTGCCGCAGCTTGAGCGAATGCACCGGCTGAAAACGGGCGCGCTTCTGGAAGCCTCGGTTTTCATGGGCTGCCTGTGCGGACGTTTTCCCGTGGGGGAAGAGGCGGCGGCGCTTTACGCCTATGCCGAAGCGATCGGCCTGGCTTTCCAGGTGGTGGATGATGTGCTGGACGCGACCGCCGATTCGGCAACCCTGGGAAAAACGGCAGGCAAGGACGCGGCGGACAACAAGCCTACCTATGTGTCCCTGATGGGACTGGACGAGTCCCGCGCGCTGGCGGAAAAGCTGCGGCGCGATGCCCACCATGCACTTTCCCCGTTTGGCGGGAGGGCTGACCGTTTAAGACAGCTTGCCGATCTGATTGTGCAACGGAGCGCATAATGACTTTGCTCAACGCCATCAATGATCCTTCGGATCTGCGCCAATTGCAGCGCCCGCAACTGAAACGGCTGGCTGCCGAACTGCGCGATTTTATTATCCAGTCCGTCTCGCGCACGGGAGGCCATCTCTCGTCAAATCTGGGGACTATCGAGCTGACCATAGCGCTGCATTATGTATTCAATACGCCGGTGGATCGCCTGGTGTGGGATATTGGTCATCAGGCCTATCCGCACAAGATTCTGACGGGCCGCCGCGAACAGATGAAAACGCTGCGCCAGCAGGGAGGCCTGTCAGGCTTTCCCCGGCGGGATGAAAGCGATTATGACGCTTTTGGCACGGCACATTCGTCCACTTCGATTTCGGCGGCGCTGGGTATGGCGGCGGCGGCGCGCCTCAAGGGTGAAAACCGCCACGCCATTGCGGTGATCGGCGATGGGGCCATGACGGGCGGGATGGCCTTTGAGGGGCTGAACAACGCTGGCGTATGTGAAGATATCCGGATGCTGGTGATACTGAATGATAACGAGATGTCCATTTCGCCGCCCGTAGGGGCGCTGAACCGTTATCTGGCGCGCCTCTTGTCCGGCAAGGTTTACGCGGCGGCCCGGCAGGTGGGCAAAATGCTGCCCGCTCCCGCACGGGAAATCGCGCGCCGCTTTGAGGAGCACGCCAAGGGCATGATTGTGCCCGCAACGCTCTTTGAGGAATTCGGATTCAACTATATTGGCCCGATTGACGGGCATGATCTGGATTCCCTGATTCCCACACTGCAAAATTTAAGGCAGCTTTCCGGCCCCCAGTTTCTGCATGTGGTTACCCGGAAGGGGCAGGGCTACAAGCTGGCGGAGGCCGATCCGGTGCTGTATCACGGACTGGGCAAGTTCAGTCCCGAAGAAGGGGTGAGGCCCGTTGTTTCCTCACGCCCAACCTATACGGAAGTTTTCGGACAGTGGCTGTGCGATATGGCGCATAAAGACAAGCGCCTTGTGGGGATTACTCCCGCCATGCGTGAGGGTTCCGGCATGGTCAGTTTTGCGGAACAGTTTCCTGATCGCTTCTTTGATGTCGGCATTGCGGAACAACATGCCGTGACTTTCGCGGGCGGGATGGCGTGTGAAGGCTTCAAGCCGGTTGTCGCCATTTATTCCACTTTCCTGCAGCGCGCCTACGACCAGGTGATTCACGATGTCGCGCTCCAGAATCTTGACGTGACTTTCGCTATTGACAGGGCCGGTCTGGTGGGGGCGGATGGCGCAACCCACGCGGGCAGCTATGATATAGCCTTCCTGCGCTGCGTACCCAATATGGTCATTATGGCGCCGTCTGACGAAAACGAGGCGCGCCGGATGCTTTCCACGGCTTTCTACTATAATGGCCCGGCGGCGGTGCGTTATCCGCGAGGCTATGGTCCCGGTAAAACGGTGTCGGAAGATTTTGCCCTTATTCCCGTTGGTCAGGCGGAAAAGCTGCGGGAAGGGAACGGCATTGCCATCCTGGCTTTCGGGACGATGCTTAAACCGGCGATGGAGGCGGGAGATACGCTTGACGCCACAGTGGTGAACATGCGCTTTGTCAAACCACTGGATGAGGCTCTGCTACT
>JAISIS010000039.1 GCA_031261905.1 Burkholderiaceae bacterium | reverse complement strand
CAAGGCGGGTTCCGGACGTGGCGGCTATTACCTGGATGACGGCCCAATGGACAGCACGCCAGAAGGGCTGGAAAACACACCGGATGCCATTCCTCGCGTGGAACCTTATGCGCGTGGGCCAAACCGGCCCTATACCTTGTTTGGCAAGACCTATGTACCGATTACCGACAACAGGCCCTACAAGGCCAGAGGGGTCGGAAGCTGGTATGGCAAGAAATGGCACGGGAACAAGACGGCCTCCGGTGAAGTGTATGACATGTTTAAAATGACGGCGGCGCATCCTACTTTGCCGATTCCCTGTTATGCGCGCGTGACAAATCTGGCTACAGGAAAGCAGGTGATTGTCAGAATTAATGACAGAGGCCCTTTCCGTGCGGACCGGATTATTGATCTTTCCTATACCGCAGCGTTGAAGCTGGGTTACCTGAATCATGGCAGTACGCTGCTGGAAGTAGAGCATCTTTTACCGGATGAAATAGCGCGCATCAACCTGGCCAGAACGCAGCAGCAAGCCGCTACGCGGCACGATGTACAACAGACTGCCAAACCGAATATACAGCAGACGCCGCAAGCAGGTACGCAACAGACGCCATCTGTGCGGCAAGATGCCGCCCGGCAGGATACCGGCACGGCAGTTGCGCCTACGGCATTAACCGGTACAGCCGGAAAGGCGGAGTATCAGCCTTTGTCAAAAGCGCCCGGATATTACCTGCAACTGGGCGCCTATCAGCAGATTGGCAATGCCCAGGCTGCCCAGGCTGAATATATCCTGAACTGGGCGCATGCGTTGCCTGGCGTTGAACTGGTTATGACGGATACCTACTACCGCCTGTTTGCCGGCCCCTTTCCTTCACAGGAAGAAGCCGCTTATGTCGCCCGGGAGATGGAAAGCGCATCCGGTAGCAGGCCACTGGTTGTCATGCGCTGATAATTGAGGCTGATCAAAAAAGCGCATGAGAGCATCATGCGCTTTTTGCCTGGATAGAAAGTCAATCAATCGCCGTACAGCTTTTGTTTCAGTTCGCGGCGTTGCTGTGCTTCAAGCGACAGTGTTGCCGTAGGGCGAGCCAAAAGGCGGGGGATGCCGATAGGTTCTCCGGTTTCTTCACACCAACCATATTCACCCGAGTCAATGCTGGCGATGGATTGCTGCACCTTTTTCAGCAATTTGCGTTCACGATCCCTTGTCCGCAATTCCAGCGCGTGTTCTTCTTCTATAGTGGCGCGATCTGCGGGATCAGGCACAAGTGGCGTTTCCCGAAGGTTTTCCGTTGTTTCCCCTGCATTTTTGATGAGGGTGCTTTCCAGTTCTTTCAGGCGGTTCCTGAAAAAGGCAAGCTGTACAGGATTCATGTAATCCTTGTCGCCCATCTTCAGGATTTGCGCTTCAGTGAGGAGTGCGTCATTCGTTTTTGCAGAGGCGGCTTTTTTTGCTTTTGTATTCACGTTGCTGTTCCCTTCACTCTGATAGTCCGTTTGTGCTTATCAATCGAACAACTGTATAACAAGACAGAATATTGCGCAATGGATTCAAAAGTTCTGCAAGTAAATTTATTGGTGGAAATGATCCTGATCAAGCTCCTGAGAATAAATATGCTAACAGATAATATACGATTTTTTACATAATCTATCCAGTTTGTGGCGGGTGAACCGCGTACTATCGTGCCGGTTTCTTTTTCGCCCTGGGGTGGGCCGCATCATAAATCTGTGCCAGATGCTGGAAATCCAGCGCGGTGTAGATCTGGGTTGATGCAATGGAGGCGTGCCCCAACATTTCCTGTACCGCACGCAGGTCGCCGGAGGATTGCAGTACGTGCGATGCAAAGGAATGCCGGAGCATATGAGGATGCACATGCAGCGGCATCCCAAGTATTCGCGCATGGGCTTTAAGGCGCATCTGTACAACACGCGGCGTGATGCGGCGGCCATTTTTGTTGATAAAAAGAGCGCGTACGCCATCATCTTCTTCATGCCGGAGCAGACGCTCACGTGCGGGCAGCCATGTGCGGATGGCTTTTATGGCCGCCTGTCCGATTGGCGTAACCCGTTTTTTGTTGCCTTTGCCGGTAACAGTTACTTCCTGGCTGTCCAGATCAATCCAGCTTTGCGAGATATAGCCGTTTTCCCGAACCGGATACAAATCCAGTCCTGTCAGTTCCGAAACCCGCAATCCACTGGAATACAGCAACTCAAACATCGCCTGATTACACAAAGATGCTGTGTTGTTATCCTCTGCGCCGGAAGCAGAAATCGAAGGGAGGACGGAAACCAGTCGCACGGCATCGTCAACCGACAGTGCTTTGGGAAGTGTTTTGGCGCGGCGCGGCGCCTTGATGCTTTCAGCCGGGTTGAGCGGTAACCCGGTCTGTTCCGCCAACCATTGGTAAAAGCCGCGCCATGCGGAAAGTTTCCGGGCAATTGAACGAGGATGCATGCCTGCCGCGTGCAGCTTTGAAACGAAGCGGCGTATATGATGCCAGGTCAATGCTTCAAGAGGCGTCTCTTCCGACAGGGTTTGCAATTGCAGCAGATCACGGCGATAGTTGGCAACAGTATGAGACGAGAGTTTTCTCTGCGTCAGCAGGGAGTCAAGCCAGGCATCAATCGCGTCCTGACTGGAGCGGATAGCCGGGAGAGTATGGTCAGTCATCATTCCCGGCAATCAAATCAGGCGGTGAGGCACAGAAGCGCCGCACTGGCGGTTTTTGAAATTTCCGACAGAAAGTCGGTGGCCATATCGGCACGGAAACGGGCCTCATCGGGAGATCCCAGCGCAAGCAGCCCGAAAGCATCCGCATCAACCCGCAACGGGATCAGCGCAACGGATTTAACCGGAGTGGGTTCACCAAACCAGCGGGCGGCCTCAAAGTCATTGTT
>JAISIS010000109.1 GCA_031261905.1 Burkholderiaceae bacterium | reverse complement strand
CGCAAGCTGACCATTCGCTACGAAAAGCTGGATTCAACGCACCTGGCCTTACTTCATTTGGCTGCTGCCATTATCGCATTGCGAAAGCTTAAAACTAATGTTATTTATGGATAAGCCCTAAGTCCACTTAGCTAAGTTGTAAGTCATTGATTTATCACACTCTTTTTCCAATGCCGGTTTGATGGACAATAGTTGCGGCGATTTCCTCGACCGATTTATTGGTGGAAGAAAGCCAGGAGATACCCTCTTTTTCCATGATGGTTTCGGCCTCCTGAATCTCGTAGCGGCAGTTATCAATCGAAGCATATTTACTGTTGGGTAGCCGTACACTCCGTATCTGCGAAAGCCGCACAGGATTGATGCTCAGGCCAAACAGCTTGCGCTTGAATGGCTGCAAGACCGAAGGCAGGCGTCCGCGCTCGAAATCTTCCGGGATAAGCGGATAATTGGCCGCCTTCAGGCCATACTGGATCGCCAGATACAGGCTTGTGGGCGTTTTGCCGCTACGGGAAACGCCCAGCAGGATAATGTCGGCGGCTTCCAGATTGGCGTGCGACTGACCGTCATCATGCGCAATAGAAAACTGGATGGCGTCAATCCGGTCCTCATACTCGCCGCTGGCGGCCTGCTGGTGTGAAAGACCGATCTCCTGTTTTGCCTGGGTACCCAGTTCCTTGGCCAGCTTTGAAATAAGCGGCTGAATCACATCAATATGCAGCGCATCCGCCTGATGCAGAATAGACAAAAGCTCCGGCTTGACCAGGGTGGAAAACACAATGGGGCGTGGCGCATCGTGGCTTCGGTTTTGCCGGAGATGTTCGGTTACCTCCTGTATCTTTTCAGGCGTATCAATAAAGGGGTAGCGGATTTTCTGAAAAGGAATCTCAAACTGGCTCAGCACCGAGCGCGCCAGTGCTTCGGCTGTCAGGCCGGTTCCGTCAGACACAATGTAAACCTGGCGCATGGGAAGTTTTTTATCTGTCATGGCAATAGCCTTGTCAGTTGATCGGATACGGCAAGTCAGCGTACTTTGATTTCATTTTAAAACACAGCGCAACATTTTGTGATACTTATTTGTGAGACTTGTGCCACTCCAGACTGTAAAATGACATAAATAGCCATTCAGTTAGCAGGGCAGGGAAAAGAATTTGTCGCTTTCCCTGCGTCGTGGCCGTATCTTATTCTTTTGCCGGAGTATTCACCCGAGGAGCCTGTTATGCCGGATGTATCAAAATCCACCCATGCCGATGATGCTTATGTCATATCCTTTGCCGATTTACGAATGACGGATGTACCTCTCGTCGGAGGCAAAAACGCTTCACTCGGAGAAATGATCAGCCAGTTGCAAAACGAAGGCGTGCGTGTTCCCGGCGGCTTTGCGACCACATCACTTGCCTACCGGGATTTCCTCTCGTACAGTGCGGACGGCAAACAAACGCTGGCGGAGCGCATTGCCGCCTGCCTTGACAATACCGATACCCATGATGTGCGCCAACTGGCGACGGCGGGCGAAACCATTCGCCAGTGGATTATTGATACACCTTTCCCGCAGCGTCTCGAAAGTGAAATACTCAGCGCGTACCAGGCGCTGGAAAGCGCCTCGCCGGGCGATATATCCTTTGCCGTCCGCTCTTCCGCCACGGCGGAAGATTTGCAGGATGCCTCTTTTGCGGGCCAGCAGGAAACCTTCCTGAATGTTTCCGGAAAAGACCATTTGCTGCAGGCCGTCAGGCATGTATTTGCCTCTCTCTATAATGACCGGGCAATCTCTTACCGGGAACAGCGTGGATTCCGGCATGAAGATGTCTCGCTCTCGGTGGGCGTACAGCGGATGGTGCGTTCCGATATGGGCGCGGCCGGCGTCATGTTCACCATGGATACAGAATCCGGTTTTTCCGATGTCGTATTCGTTACCTCAAGCTATGGCCTGGGCGAAACCGTGGTGCAGGGTGCGGTGAATCCCGATGAATTTTATGTGCACAAGCCGATGCTGGAGCAGGGCAAAATACCGATAGTCCGGCGCAGCCTGGGTTCCAAGCGGATACGGATGGTATTTGCAAAAGCCTCCGCCGGTAAAAAACCTGCCGATGCGGTTGAAACAGCTGCCGTGCCGCAGGAAATGCAGGAGCGCTACTCCATCAGCGATGAAGAAGTCGCAGAGCTTGCCCGCTTTGCCGTGATCATAGAAAAACATTACGGGCGGCCCATGGATATTGAATGGGGCAAAGATGGCGTTGACGGCAAGCTGTACATCCTTCAGGCGCGCCCGGAAACCGTGAAATCACAACAGAAGGCCGGGGACGAAGTACTGGTGCACCGCCTGAAAGAGCGGGGCACCGTGCTGGCGGCTGGTCGCGCCATCGGTCAGAAAATCGGCATCGGCCCGGTCAGGGTCATCCGGGATCCATCTGAAATGTACCGCGTACAACCGGGCGATGTACTGGTGGCCGACATGACCGATCCCAACTGGGAACCCGTCATGAAAAAAGCCGCCGCCATCGTCACCAACCGGGGCGGCAGGACATGCCACGCCGCTATTGTCGCCCGCGAAATAGGGGTGCCTGCGGTAGTGGGTTGCGGCAACGTGACCGAAATACTCAAAGACGGGATGAAAGTAACAGTTTCCTGCGCGGAAGGCGAAGAAGGGCACGTATTTGACGGCGTGCTGGAAGTACAGGAAAGCAACATCGTTTACTCCCACCTGCCGCCGCTGCCCGTGAAAATGACCATGAATGTCGGCAATCCCGGGCTGGCCTTTGAAATACAGGCCATACCCAATGATGGCGTCGGGCTGGCGCGGCTGGAATTCATCATCAACGAAATCGGCATCCATCCGCAGGCCGCGCTGGCGTATCCCGATGTGGATGATGATTTAAAGCGGGGTCTGGAACTCGTTTCCAGGGGGCACGCATCACCAGCCGTTTACTATGTGGACAAGCTGGCCGAAGGCATTGCCACCATTGCCGCGGCCTTCTGGCCCAAGCCCGTCATCGTCCGGCTTTCCGATTTCAAATCCAACGAATACCGCTCGCTGATGGGCGGCTCGCGCTACGAGCCGGAAGAAGAAAACCCCATGCTGGGTTTCCGTGGCGCGGCGCGTTATCTCTCCAAGGAGTTTTCCAGGGCGTTTGCCATGGAGTGCGAGGCATTGAAGCGCGTCAGGAATGATATGGGGCTGACCAATGTGGAAATCATGGTGCCGTTTGTACGCACCCTGGGGCAGGCGCGGGACGTGGTGCGGTTGCTGGGGGAAAATGGGCTGGTACGCGGTAAAGATGGCCTGCGGCTGATCATGATGTGCGAAGTGCCGTCAAACGCCATACTGGCGGATGATTTCCTGGAACTCTTTGACGGCTTCTCCATAGGCTCCAACGACCTGACGCAACTGACGCTGGGGCTTGACAGGGATTCGGGTATGGAATTGCTCACCACCTATTTTGACGAGCGCGACCCGGCGGTGCTTTCCCTTATATCCATGGCTATCCAGGCCTGCAACGCCCAGGGCAAATACGTTGGCATTTGCGGCCAGGGGCCTTCCGATCGCCCGGATTTCGCCCACTGGCTGATACGTGAAGGCATCGGCTCGCTTTCGCTGAACCCCGATTCAGTACTGCCGACCTGGGAAACGCTGGCCAAGGCGCGA
>JAISIS010000053.1 GCA_031261905.1 Burkholderiaceae bacterium | reverse complement strand
ACAGCGGTTGCGTGATGGGTAGGGTCAGGGAATTCGATTTTTTTACTATCCCTGATAGCGAGGAAAATCGTTCGAAATCGCATCTGCGGAACACCATAGTGCCCGGCAAACAAAATTTTGTGGTCAACAGCATAGCCAAGCTGTTTAAGCTTTTGGTAAATTGCCTCAACAACCGTACCTTTTCCCAGGGAAACTATTCCCGGCACATTCTCGATCAGGATGGCCTTGGGACGGAGGATAGCGGCGATCCGCAAATATTCCTTGAAGAGATGGTTCCTTTGGTCGTCAAGGCTGCGAATAGGGGCGTTGATAGAGAATCCCTGGCAGGGCGGCCCACCCGCGATCAGATCAAGTTCCCCTGGTTTCAAACCGGTAAGCTGCAGGATGTCATGTTCTGAAATTTTTCGAATGTCATCGGTGATGACTTTTGCATGAGGGTGATTGCTTGCAAAGGTATTGGCATAAACGGGGTTGATATCTGATCCTAAAATGGACTGGAATCCTGCCATGTTCAGGCCACAGGTCAGGCCGCCAGCCCCGGAGAAAAAGTCAACCAATTTCATGTGCCAGTTATTCGTTCGAAAATTTGGTGCGGGTCGCGCTGAAAAATCAGCACTCTTATTATACTCCAGGAGTATCCTGTCACTGGCATTTGGCCTCTGCCAGGGCAGATGGCAAGGCCGAAAAACAACAGGCCGATTGCGCGAGACAGTTCAGTACACTGGTAGTACATCCATCAGTTTCCCTGTTTTTTGCTAAAATACGTGACCCGTTTGTATAAGCAAGGCGTCCCGCATATGCCCGCATCTCCTCCTGCCAGCGACTCTGTGCGCCAGCCTGATCAGGCGGGTGCGCCGCGGCGGGTGCTGGGGGTGCGCGAAGCGGTGGCGATGATTGTCGGCATTGTTATCGGGGCCGGCATTTTCAAAACGCCCGCACTGGTGGCGGGCATCACAGGTCAGGCCGGGTGGATGTTCTTTGCCTGGGCGCTGGGCGGCGTGGTTTCCCTGGTTGGCGCATTATGCTATGCCGAGCTGGCTACCGCCTACCCGAACGCGGGCGGCGATTACTACTTCCTGCGCAGGGCCTTTGGCCGCCGTATCGCCTTTCTTTTCGGGTGGGCGCGCCTGTCCGTGATTACCACCGGCTCCATTGCGCTGTTGGCCTTTGTATTTGGCGATTACATGAACCATGTGTTGTCGCTGGATGTTTTCGGCGCGGGTTCAGGGTCGCTGATTTACGCCATTCTGGCGGTAGGAATACTGTCCTGGATAAATCTTCTCAACGTGCGCACCGGCATGGCGGCCCAGACGGTGCTGGCAATCCTTCAGGCGGCCAGCCTGCTTTTGATTATAGGCACAGCGGTTTTTTTACCGGAAGCAGCCGCTCCCGCCACAGCAGCGGCCAGCGCATCACCTGAAAGCATGACAGGCGGCCTGCCTTCCATATCAGCCTTTGGCATGGCGATGGTCTTTGTGCTGTTGACCTATGGCGGCTGGAACGAGGCCGCCTATATCAGCGCGGAGATCCGGGGTGGGCGGCACAGCATGGTAAAAGCCCTTTCGCTGTCCATTTTGATCATCACCCTGCTGTACCTTCTGATTACCTGGGCCTACTGGAAAGGGCTGGGTCTGCCGGGCATGGCGCAGTCCAGTGCCATTGCCGCCGATATGATGCGGCTGGTCTTTGGCCCTGCGGTGAGCAAAGGCGTATCCTTGATTGTGGCGATTTCCGTGCTGACTTCCATAAACGCCACCATCATTGCGGGCGCGCGAAGCAGTTACGCGATGGGGCGTGACTGGCCGGTACTGGGCAAACTGGGTGTATGGGACGTGGCGCGGGATACGCCGGGCAACGCGATAAAGATGCAATGCCTGGCCTCCCTTGCACTTGTTTTTGCAGGCGCATGGATTGGAGGCGGCTTCAAATCCATGGTGGAATTTACCGCACCGGTGTTCTGGCTCTTTTTCCTGCTGGCGGGCGTCTCGTTGTTTGTCCTCCGCTGGCGTGACCCACAAACACCACGGCCATTTGCCGTGCCGCTGTATCCGCTTTTGCCCCTTCTTTTTTGCGCCACCTGCGCCTATATGCTGTACTCCAGCCTGTCATTCGTTTATGACCAGACCCTGGGCGGGATCAATGCCGCCTGGATTGGCGTTGCCGTGCTGGCGCTTGGCGTAATACTGCTTGTGCTGGTACACTCGATGACCCCCGAAAAAGATAGAGGGGAATAATATATTGCTTGCTTAAAGGATGCTTGATGGGTTTGTCGCGACGTTCCTGGATCGGGTTTGCCGGTTTTTTTGTCGGGTCATTGCTGGTATGCGCGCTGATTGTGATTACAGCCAAGGCGCAGTTTGGCCTGGATGAGGCTATGGGTCCCAGGCTGGATGCCGGTTTTATTTCCACCTATCCCGAAATTGTTGACGGGATGCTCAAGATTGCGGATGTCAACAAAGACGATCTGGTCTATGACCTGGGCTGCGGTGACGGGCGGATTGTCATTGCCGCCGCCAAACAATATGGCGCAAGAGGCGTTTGCCTTGACCTGAATCCCAAGCGGATTGGCGAGGCGATGGCCAATGCGAAAGCCGAAGGCGTACAACACCTGATAAAGTTTCAGATAGGGGATTTCTTCAAGACCGATTTTTCAGACGCCACCGTTGTGATGCTGTATCTCCCGGCTGACCTTAATCTCCGCTTGCGTCCCTATATCTGGAAGCAGCTCAAGGTGGGCGCGCGGGTGGTGTCGCATGACAGCGGCATGGGGCCGGACTGGCCTGCGGAAAAGACCGAGCCACTTGGACATAACGGCATCTTTATGTGGACAATCCGGGAAGCGCAGAAGAAGGAAGCGGAGCACATCAAGCTGCCTGCTCCCGCAGTCGATCAGGAATAACGCGCCAAAAGCATTGACGGTGATGAAAAAAGCCCCGGCTGCGGGGCTTTTTTATTTCCGGTATCCTGCCCGGATAATCCGTATCAATGCGACAGGTTCTGGCTGTTCTTTTCCCGCTCGTCGCTGAAATGGTTATAAATCTGCGGCAGGTTGTTCACCATCGTGGAGATAATTTCCTCCCGGTCTTCCGCGTGAATGGGGCCATCCTTGTTTTCCGGGGAGGTTTCCAGATACAGCGTCAGAATAGGCGTCAGCAGATGCTCTTCCTTTTGGGAGAGTTCCAGCAGCTCGTTCCAGCTTTCACGGTATTTGTCCAGCCCCAGCACAAAACCAAAGGCCCAGTCGTTGGCGCTGACCTTGAAATCGTTGTCCGAGTAAAGGACAGGGTAATAGGTTTCCTGGCTTTTGATCATATCCTTGACATAGTCCCAGTGCTGGTTCAGGAAGTTCCTGATTTCTTCCGCTTGCGCGGGGGACTGGTATTTCGGCCCGCTGCCGCCAAAGATATAGGGGATAAATTCATCCGGGCCTGCGGGATGCGGGCCACATATCAGTCCGCAGAAAAATCCGTCAAGAATTTCCATGTGCATTCCGTTCGGATGCTGTTCCATAAAGAGTTCCAGCGTTTCAAACTGCTGGTCATCCAGTTTGGGCGAAATATCGGTACCGTTGAGAAACTTCTCAAGATCAAAGTCTGGTGAGGGGTCTGGCGTATTTTTATTGGACATAAGCGTACGGAAACATGAAATGAGGAAAAACAGAACAAGGCGGACTGAATACAGCCTTCGCTGCCGGTTACCAGATTATAGTATATGGCTTCTCCATCGTGGCGATAAATATGTGTTATGGCGGAGAAGTCTGGAGGGCGCGCCCGGTACTTACATGCCCGCGCCGTTTAACAGGAAGGAAAGCGAGAGCACCAGCACCAGATCACCTTCCGCCGAGCGGGTTGTGCCGGAAATGCCGTTTACCTCAATACTCGCCAGCGGCTTGATAACCAGGTCGGCGGTTCCGTCAAGCGCCTCCACCGAAAGGATGTAGGGGCTGTGGGCAGTAATCACAATACCGGCCTGTTCCTTGCACGGGTCGT
>JAISIS010000166.1 GCA_031261905.1 Burkholderiaceae bacterium | reverse complement strand
TCATGTCGCCTTTACCCGGATGAATGTACTCGGAATCGTTTCCCTGATCATCTGGGGCCTCATCCTCATTGTTTCGCTCAAGTATGTAATCGTCATGCTGCGTGCGGATAACCGGGGCGAAGGCGGCACGCTTGCGCTGATGGCTATGGCGCATTCGGTTTTCCCTGGAAAATCCCGCATTTATTTTCCATTGCTGGCGCTGGGTGTTTTTGGCGCATCCCTGTTCTATGGCGACAGCGTCATTACCCCGGCTATTTCCGTGCTTTCCGCTGTAGAGGGCCTGGAAGTTGCCACACCCATGCTGAAGCCTTATGTCATTCCCATTTCGCTCGTCATCATAATTGTGCTGTATTCCGTCCAGTCAAAAGGTACGGCGGGGATAGGAAAGCTCTTTGGCCCTGTCATGATTTTCTGGTTCGCCCTCCTTGCCGTTCTCGGAATCGTCAACATTGTGGCTGCGCCCGAAATTCTGGCTGCGCTGAATCCCTGGTATGCCGTTCGTTTCGTCATCCACAATCCCTATGTGGCCTTTATCGCCATGAGTGAAGTGGTGCTGGCCTTCACCGGCGCGGAAACGCTGTATGCCGATATGGGGCATTTTGGCCCTTCCCCCATCCGGCGCGCCTGGTTCTGGCTGGTTTTTCCCGCCCTGACGCTCAACTATATGGGACAAGGCGGGCTGCTGCTTGCACGGCCAGAGGCGCTCGCCAACCCCTTCTTCATGCAGTTGGGATCATGGAGCATTTATCCGCTGGTGATCCTCTCGACCCTGGCGGTCATCATCGCTTCCCAGGCCACTATTTCCGGCGCGTTTTCCATTACCCGGCAAGCCATCGGCCTTGGGCTACTGCCCCGCATGAAAATCATTCATACATCTCCCAGCGAGTTTGGGCAAATCTACATCCCCACCATCAACTGGATGCAGATGTGCGCTGTTGTCCTGGCAGTTATCGGCTTCGGATCCTCCGGCAACCTGACAGCAGCCTACGGGCTGGCTGTCACCGGCGCGATGTTGATCACGACAATTTTCCTTTATTTTATATTGCGTTATGTATGGAAGCTCAACTTATTAATCAGCATTATTATCCCGATTTTTTTCGGCGCCATTGATTCCATGCTGCTGGCCTCCAACACGCTCAAAATCGGGCATGGCGGCTGGTTTCCCCTGGTCATCGGTTTTGCGTTGTTCATTGTCATGATGACCTGGAGGCGAGGCCGCCAACTGCTGGGAGACGCGCAGCGCAAGCAGGCCATTCCCCTGGAATCGTTTCTGGATTCCCTTTTCTTTGTGCCGCCTCACCGGGTTGATGGCGCCGCCATTTTCCTGCGTGGCGAACATGACGGTACGCCGGTGGCGCTCCTTCACAATCTGTCGCACAACAAGGTTTTGCATGAACGTGTTTTCTTTTTGACGATACACGTACAGGAAACGCCCTGGATACCTGATTCGGAACGGATCAGGGTACAGGAACTGGGCTACCAGTGCTTCCAGATGGATTTTTATTATGGTTTCAATGACGAACCGGATATCCCGCGAACGCTTGAGTTATGCAAGGAATATGGCCACGTTTTTGACATGATGACCACTTCGTTCTTTGTTTCGCGGCAAACCCTGATATCCAATCCGCTCACCGGCATGGCCAGATGGCGTGAGATGCTGTTTATCTGGATATACCGCAATGCCCGCAGCCCTGCCGACTTTTACCAGATCCCGACCAACCGCGTTATTGAACTGGGCGCGCGCGTTGAAATCTGAAACATATCCCGCCTTGCACAAACAGGCGCAGCGATTACAGAATTACAGAAGGTATCGTTAATCCACGCTGACGACAATCCGCCCTTTTACCTTTCCCGCCATCAGGTCCGGAATGGTATCCAGCACGGCATCCAGCCTGATTTCATGGCTGATGCCGTCAAGTAATTGCCGGTCGATTATTTCCGATATACGTTGCCATGCTTCGTTTCTTTTTTCGACAGGACACCTTACGCTGTCAATGCCTGCCAGCGTAACGCCACGCAGGATAAAGGGCGCGACGCTTCCCGGAAAATCCTGGCTTTCCGCTGTGCCGCAGGCCGCGACCGCCCCGCCATACATTGTGCCGGCACATACGTTGACCAGCGTCTGACCGCCAACCGAATCCACGGCTGCGGCCCATCTTTCTTTCATAAGCGGCGTGCCCGGCCCGGAGAGGGTGCCCCGGTTGATGATTTCCGCCGCCCCCAGCTTTTCCACCAGATAGGCAATATCGGGGCGACCGGTAGACGCCATGACCCGATATCCCAGACGGGAAAGGAATGCGGTCGCAAAACTGCCCACCCCGCCACTGGCCCCGGTTACCAGGACAGGCCCTTTTGCGGGGGTAATGCCATTGTGTTCCAGCGCCATAATGGAAAGCATGGCTGTATAGCCTGCTGTTCCAATGGTCATGGCATCCTTTGCACTGATATTTTCCGGCAGGCGCGTCAGCCAGTTGCCATTGACCCGCGCCTTTTGGGCAAGGCCGCCCCAGCGGGTTTCGCCCAGCCCCCAGCCATTCAGAAAAACAGCCTCTCCCCTCCGGTAGGCCGGATTACGGCTTTCCTCAATCACACCGGCGAAATCAACGCCCGGCACCATAGGGAAAGTGCGCACCACCGGTTTTTTGCCGGTAATCGCCAGCCCATCCTTGTAATTCAGCGAGGAATACTGCACCCGCACCGTCACATCTCCTTCCGGCAATTGCGATTCATCCAGTTCCCGGAAGGCGGCCTGATAGCCGGTCCCGGCATCATTTTCTATCACAATGGCGTTAAACATCGTTCTGTTCCCTGTTCGTTTTCACGAGGCACTGACGCATATCTTTTATAACGTTGAATAATAAATATATTTCATAAAAAGCGTTCACTTTATTATTTTCAAGTATAAAATTAATGCACAAAATTATTTTTATACTTAGCTGGTAAGGAACTATTCCTGTTTACGGAATCTTGTCAGTATAAGTTGACGGCAACCGCTGGGGTTTTCCTTCCTGCCCAAATCTGAAAAACGCCCGAGAAAGATCAGATAGCCAGTTTAGCAGGCAGCCGGAAAATACCACAATACTATTTACTATTTGAAGGCATTCCGATATGAAAACAGAGAAAGATCATGTTGACTCTACTACATTCCTGAATAATGATACTCCTGTCTTTGAGAAGACAATCGAAAGAAAACCTCGCGAAAGAAGAGGTCGTGTCGCTGTATCGCCCAGGCTTCAGCTCTCCAAAGAACAGCAGGAACTGGTTGATATCAAGAATTCACTTGGCCTGAGGCATCAGGATTTTGCCATTATGTTGAACATAGGCCTTCCCAGGCTGGCGTCATACACTTATGGCAGAACAGCTTCTGTTCCCCTGGAAGTCATGGAAACCGCCCGCAAGCTTATGGCTGAAAACCATAAAATATCCATGCAAATCCGGGAAAAGTTTGATCGTCCCATGTCCGCTATTCTGAATGAATGGGCGGAAAAGCTTGGAACCCGTTCCGATGCACAACTGGCAGCGCTGCTTGGTGTTGCAGGCATGACGGTCAGCCGCTGGAGAAAGGATGAAACCATGCCGGATCTGAGTGCGCTGAACCGCTATGACCACATTGTGGAACTGATCGCCAGCAACATTGCTTCCGCGACTGCGAAATAGTTCACGCCCCCCCGCACAGGATCGCCGTATCTCCTCCCCCACGCGGAAAACAAGCCGACCGCACAAGGATGCGGCGATCCTTTTTTCTTTTCCTTGCCATGCAGGCGGCTCAGAATTTGTACCGTGCCTGGAGTTGTCCGACCAGGCCTCTGCGTTGTCCGAGCATACCAGTGGCGCTGGCGTTCATCGTCCAGTCCTTGTTCGCCGCCCACTCAATGCCGCCTTCCGCCATCCCGGTATGGCCCTTCATTTCGTTGTCGTGCCGGATCTTCATACCGTCAATGGAGGCATTCGTCTCGCCATCAAATTCATACTCATACGCCAGGCCGCCCCACCACCTGACGCCCTTCTCCGTTGTGTGAATCAGCCTCGCTCCTATCCGGCTTCTTATGCTGTCCATCTGATCAAACGACAGCTTCTCGTCATAGTTCGTCCTGACGCTCTTGGATTCCTGTTGAGTCCAGATGAGTTTGGCGTAACCGTCCAGGATGCTGTGTTTGCCTATCCTGTGCTCGTAGCCTATCCCGCCATGCGCGCCCCAGTACCAGTTTTGCCCACTGTAATCCATACCGCTTCTGCCTTCGTAGTCAGCCTTGACCCGCCCCGCCCTTACCGAGGCTTCTCCGTAAAAGCCGTTGGTAAAGGTGTGTTTGCCGAAAGCGCCTATGCCGTAATGCCAGGTGTCGCCGTTGGCGTTGCCAAAGCTGCTGTAGGCGTCGTAGCTCCCTTCTCCGCCTTCGGCAAAGACGCCCAGCAGGGTGTCGCCATAGCTGCTTGTCAGGTCAAAGGCGCCGCCTATCAGGAAGGAAACCCCGTTGTTGTTGACGCTGGAACCTGTTTTGACTTTGCTGGTCGCGCCCTGCATGGAGGCAAAGGCGGAGAAACCGCCTGCCGGAGTACCCGGCTCCGGGGCGAATCTGCCTTCACGGCTGTATTTCCAGTGGTCTATGAAGCTCAGGGTGTGGTCGTAGGCATCGTTTAACAGCGCCGCACGCGCCGCTGCGCCGTATGTCATGGCCCTGGCGTTATCATTGGCCCGGTTGATGTTGTTGGTGTTGTCGCCCGCGTTGGCGGTACAACTGCTGCCGTAGCAGGCGGTGAGGTTGTCGGTATTGGCGTCAAGGGTGAAGCCGTAGTCGATGGCGCCGTAGCTGGCGTAAACCCGCTGCCCGTGCAGGGTTCCGCCATCGGTCAGTTTGCCGCCGTTGGTGGTCCCGACAAGGTTGACGGAAGCGCCGGGCCTGAGGTTTCTGGGCTGCATGTTGGCGTTCAGACTGACCTTGGCATTGGTAAGGTCAACATCGCCGCCATCCACCAGCAGAAGGGTCGCCGGGTGGGCTGCATTGTAGTACGAGGGAATGGTAAAGCTCAGCGTGGCTTCCTGCAGGTTAAGGGTCTGCGTGTTTGGACTATCCGAGGCTGGTGCTCCCGCCATCCGGATGCGCGCGTGGGGCGCGGCGGGTTGCAGGCTGTTTTGGCCGGGAGTCGCCGCCGACTGGCTCAGGCTCAGGCTTTTGCCGGAAAGATCAAGGGTATCGCTGTTCATCTTGCTGAGGTCCAGTTCGCTGCCGCTGCTCATGGCAAGGCCGCCCTGCCCCAGAGTGCCGTCACCTTCCAGGGAAAGAGTCCCGGCAAGGATGCGGGTTTCTCCCGCGTAGTTGTTGACGCCGGACAGGGTCAGGTGGCCGTGGCTGTCCTTGATCAGCACGCCGTTGTGCTTCATTACACCACCGAATGCGCCGCTGTTGACGCTTAGGGAACCTGTGCCTGTGATTTTCCCGCTGCCCTTGAGTTCGTCTATGGCGCGCACAACGCCCAGGGAGGAGGCGCTCCTCATCATGCCGGGTGTGCTGGAGGCGTCATAGGTTGCGCCTGCATCGATGGTGAGGTCGCTCCCATGCGGGATGTTGCCTTGCAAGGTACCTTGTTGAATATGGGTGTCGCCAATATATGTATTGTTCCCGGAAAGGATGGTGACGCCCTCTCCGTACTGGGCAAGCCCGCCTTCTCCGCTGATGGCGCCGGCAAGAACCTGGGTTTTGTTTGCCGCAGGCGACATCTGGAGC
>JAISIS010000051.1 GCA_031261905.1 Burkholderiaceae bacterium | reverse complement strand
TCTGGTTCGTGCTGCAACACGTGGGGATGGGCTTACCGGTGAGGATATGACAGCCAATATCCGGACGATACGATGCATTCCCTTATGCTTGCAGTTGCCCGAGCCGCCCCGTGTGCTGGATGTGCGCGGCGAGGTGCTTATGTTCAAGCAGGATTTTGACCGTTTGAACGAGGCGCAGCGCCAGGCAGGGCAAAAGGAATTCATCAACCCGCGCAACGCGGCGGCAGGCAGCTTGCGCCAGAAAGATCCGGCTGTCACCGCAAGCCGGACACTTCACTTCTTCGCCTATGGCATTGGCGAGCTGAAAGACGCCGCCATGCCGCAAACGCAATCCATGCTGCTTGACTGGCTGGAACAGGCGGGCCTGCCGATATGTCCGGAGCGGAAAGTGGCGCATGGCATGGATGCGCTGATCGCTTTCTTCCGGGAGATTGAAGGCCGCCGCCATAGCCTGCCTTATGAGATTGACGGGCTGGTATACAAGGTGAACAGCTTTGCGGAGCAGGAGCAACTGGGCTTTGTTTCCCGCGCGCCGCGTTTTGCCATTGCCCACAAGTTTGCGGCCCAGGAAGCCCTGACGCGGGTGCTGGCCATTGATGTGCAGGTCGGCCGCACAGGCGCGCTGACGCCGGTGGCACGCCTGGAGCCGGTGTTTGTCGGCGGCGCGAATGTGACCAACGCCACCCTGCACAATGAGGAAGAAGTCCACCGGAAGGATGTCCGGGTGGGTGATACGGTGATTATCCGCCGGGCGGGTGACGTGATTCCCGAAGTGGTGGCGGTGACGCTGGAAAGACGCCCGGAAGGAAGCACGATATTTCACCTGCCTGCCGCCTGCCCCGTTTGCGCTTCGCCTGTCGTCAGGCCGGAAGGCGAGGCGATTGCGCGCTGTTCGGGAGGATGGGTGCGCTGTCCCGCACAGAAGAAGAACGGCCTGCAACATTTCGCTTCCCGCAAGGCGATGGATATTGACGGCCTGGGAGAGCAACTGATCGAGCAACTGGTTGACAAGGGTATGGTGAACACGGCGGCTGATTTGTATGCCCTGCAACCTCAGGATCTGGCCGGGCTGGATCGCATGGCGGAGAAATCGGCACAGAATCTGATCGGCGCGCTGGAAGCATCCAGGACAACAACGCTGGGCCGCTTCCTGTACGCGCTCGGCATACGGCATGTGGGCGAAGCCACCGCGCAGGCTCTGGCGCGTCATTTCGGCTCGATTGACGCGCTGATCTCCGCAACGGAAGCAGAGCTGCTTGAGGTGGGGGATGTCGGCCCCATTGTTGCAGCTTCCATTACGGAATTCCTTGCCGATCCGCTCAACGCCGGGCTGATAGCGCAATTGCGCGCCTGCGGCGTCACCTGGCCGGAGCAGGAAAAGCCGATGGCAACGGCATTGCCTTTATCCGGCAAGACCTTTGTGCTGACCGGCACACTGGAAGACATGACGCGGGAGGAGGCGGCAGAGCGCATACAGGCGCTGGGCGGCAAGGTGACGGGTTCTGTTTCGGCCAAAACCTCCTTTGTTGTTGCGGGAGCAAATCCTGGCGGAAAATTGAGCAAGGCGGAGCAGTTAGGCATTACCATATTGGACGAGCAGCAATTTCAACAACTTATTACTATTTGATTCACTATGAAAGTTACCAAGGCGGTTTTTCCGGTTGCCGGTCTGGGCAGCCGCTTCCTTCCCGCAACCAAGGCGCAGCCCAAAGAGATGCTGCCTATCGTTGACAAGCCATTGATACAGTATGCCGTCGAGGAAGCTGTTTCCGCAGGCATTACCGAAATGATCTTCATCACCGGGCGCAACAAGCGGGCCATTGAAGACCATTTTGACAAGGCGTATGAGCTGGAGTCCGAGCTGGAGGCTGCCGGCAAGACCAGTTTGCTGCAGCAAATCAAGGGCATCCTCCCCTCCAATGTCAACTGCATTTATATACGCCAGCCGGAGCCGCTGGGGCTGGGGCACGCGGTACTGTGCGCCAGGCCTGTTGTAGGAAATAACCCTTTTGCCGTGATACTGGCGGATGATTTCATGGATGTGCGCCAGGGGCAGCCTACGGTGATGCAGCAGATGTCGGAAGTTTACGAACGCGAAGGCGCCAGCATCCTGGCGGTGCTGCATGTGCCGAGTGAGAACACGAGGCAATACGGTATCGTTGCCTCCTCGCCTTACCGGCAGAACCTGGAATTTGTCAATACGATCGTGGAGAAACCCTTGCCCGAGAACGCGCCTTCCAATATGGCGGTGGTGGGGCGTTATATCCTTAATCCCACGATCTTCAGCCATCTTGAAGGGCTGGGTAAAGGTTCCGGTGGGGAAATACAGCTTACAGACGGTATCGCCGCGCTGATGAAGCAAGAGAAGGTGCTGGCTTATCGCTATCATGGCCGCCGTTATGATTGCGGTTCCAAAATCGGCTACCTTAAAGCTATGGTCGCCATGGGGCTGAAACATCCTGAAGTCATGAAAGAGTTCAGAGATTTCATTGATGAACTGGGCGAGTTGAACTAGGAGGGGATATGAGTGTCAGGCCAATTCTCAAAATGGGCGATCCGCGTTTGTTGCGCAAGTCCATGCCGGTCAGGGAGTTTGGCACGCCGGAACTGAAAGCGTTGCTGGACGATATGTTTGAAACCATGACGGCCGCCGATGGCGCTGGCCTGGCGGCGCCGCAGATAGGCGTACCGCTTAAAGTCGTGATTTTCGGTTTTGAGAATAACCGCGATTTGCCGGAAACCCACGCGATTCCCAAAACCGTTCTGATCAACCCGGTTATCCGCCCGGTTGGCGATATGGTTGAAGAAGCATGGGAAGGCTGCCTTTCCGTGCCGGGAATGCGGGGCGTGGTTCCGCGCTGGTCAAAGGTGCATTACGAAGGCTTTGATCAAAACGGTCAGCACATCAGCCGGGAAGCCACCGGCTTTCACGCGCGGGTGGTTCAGCACGAACTGGATCATCTGGAAGGCATCCTGTATCCGATGCGTATGCGTGATCTGTCGCTGTTCGGTTTTATTGAAGCGATGGATACAGTCGAGCCGGAAGAATAACCGGGCCGTGACGGGCGTGTCCTAGAATGTTTCATCCGGGCGCAGATAGCGCCACTGGCCGGGAGGCAGATCGCCCAGCCTGACCTTGCCGATGCGGACGCGCTTCAGCCCGATGACGGTTAAGCCGACCGCCTCGCACATCCTGCGTATCTGCCGCTTCTTGCCTTCTTTCAGCACAAAACGAAGCTGATCATCGTTTTGCCGGCTTACCCTGGCGGGCAGAAGGGCCTTGCCGTCCAGTTTCAGGCCATGCCGCAACAGTTGCAGCTTGTCGTCAGGCAGTTTGCCCGGCTGGCTATGGCGCACCCTCACCAGATATTCCTTTTCCACTTCGGTTTCCTGCCCGATCAGTCGTTTGGCGACGCGGCCATCCTGCGTCAGCACCAGAAGACCAACCGAATCAATATCCAGGCGTCCTGCGGGAACCAGGCTTTTAAGCTGGCGCGGGTGAAAGCGCTCTGTTGCCCTGTCAGCCGTCCAGTGCGTCTTTTCGCTGACGAGCGTGATGGCCGGTTTGTAGCCATCCTCCGCCTGCCCGCTGACATAACCCACAGGCTTGTTTATCAGAATCGTTACCTTTCCGGATTGTTCCGCCTTTGCCTGTTTCTCGATGGTGATCTTCTGGTCAGGCCGGATTTTGACGCCCAGTTGGGAAACTGTCACGCCATCAACCCGCACCCAGCCGCGCTCAATCCACTCATCCGCTTCACGGCGGGAGCAGATGCCAAGCTCGGACATGCGTTTGGACAGGCGAACAGCGTCAGTCATGCGTATTACCTCTATGCGCTGAAAACATCCAGCAGATCGGTTTCCAGTTGTATCTGGTTCCTGGGGTCTTTCAGAAATTCTCCGCCAAGCAGGAAAACATCTTCCGCCCGCTCGCCCAGCGTCATGATTTTGGCCGTATGCAGATTGATGTCGTATCGCGCCAGCACTTGCGCAATGGCGTACAGCAGGCCATTCCGGTCATTGGTGACAATGGAGAGGACAAAGTGCTCGCCGCTGGCGTCCGGGCGCAGGTCAATGCCGGGCGTGACCGGGAAGGTGCGGGATTTTCTCGACAGCCTGCCCTTGACCAGTTCCGGCAAGGGCGCGCCCGGTTGCAGCGCCTCGGTAAGATTATGCTCGACCAGATTGATAATATCCCGGTAATTGCGGGAAAAGGTTTGTTCCGTCACCTGGAAAGTATCCAGCGCATAGCCGTGATTTGTGGTGTGTACCCTGGCGTCCTGGATGCTGAAATTGCGCCGCGCGAAGTAGGCGCATATCCGCAGGAAGAGGTCCGGCACGTCTTTGGTATAGACTGTTACCTGCAAGCCTTCGCCGATAGGCGAAAGGCGGCACTTGACGACAGGCTCCATAGTATTGACGCGGTAGTACAGCATCCGGGTCTGCCAGGCAATATCGGAAGCGTCGTGCCGTATAAAGTATCCTATATCCAGATGTTGCCAGAGCGCTTCATGCGCCGCTTCGGGCAGGCCGTACAGCCTGAGCAGGGCAAGCGCTTCCTGGCGGCGATGGACCAGTTCGTGATCCAGCGAAAGATTTTCTCCGCCCAGCACGCGCAGCGTCATGTGATACAAATCTTCAATGAGCTTGCTTTTCCACGCGTTCCATATTTGCGGATTGGTGCCCCTGATGTCCGCCACAGTAAGGAGATAAAGGGCCGTCAGGCGGCGCTCGTCCCTGACCAGGGCGGCAAATTCCCGCACAACGGCGGGATCGGAAAGATCTTTCTTTTGTGCGGTACTGGACATGGTCAGATGATGCTCAACCAGGAAGACAATAAGAGCGGTATCCTCATCGGAGAGGCTGTGCAACTGGCAGAATTGCCTGGCGTCCGCCATCCCCAGCAGGGAGTGGTCGCCATCGCGCCCTTTGGCGATATCGTGAAAGAGCGCGGCGACATACAACAGCCAGGGGCGGGCAAAGTTGGCGATCAGCTTGCTGCAGAAAGGATATTCATGCACATATTCCGCCAGAGTGAATCGGTGCAGGTTGGCAATGACAATCAGGATATGCTGATCCACCGTATACTGGTGAAACAAATCATGCTGCATCTGGCCGATAATCCTGCCGAAAGCAGGGAGGTAGCGGCCCAGGATACCCATTTCATTCATGTATTGCAGGGCGCGGGAAACATGCGGCGCCTGCAGTATGCGCAGAAAGAGCGCGTGATTTTCCGGGTCGCGGATAAAGTCCTTGCCGATGTGGCTGTGCGCGTGCCATAGCGCGCGAAGCGTGCGGGCCGTCATGTTTTTCAGGTCGGCGCGCTCGGCCAGCAGCAGAAAGACTTCCAGCATGGTGGAAGTCTGCCGCGTGAAAATGTCTTCATCGGTCGCGTTGATAAATTCATTGATCTGGTTGAAGTGCGCGTCGAGCGGTTTGGATTCGTACGTTTTGGGGAAAAGCTGCGCCTCCAGGTTTTGCAGCAGGATGGTATGCAGTTGCCGTACGGTTCTGGCGGCAAGGTAATAATGCCGCATCAGGTATTCGCTGGCCTCGCGCGGGTCAAGCCGCTTCTTTGCCTTGCTGAAACGGAAGCTTTGCGCAAGCGGTATCTGGATATCGAACAACAGCCGGTCTTCGGCTCGCTGCGCCTGAATGTGCAGGCGGATGCGGATATTCTTCAGCGTGCGTTCCGTTTTGCGGAGTTGCATGGCTTCCGTGCGGGTCAGCAATTCCCG
>JAISIS010000027.1 GCA_031261905.1 Burkholderiaceae bacterium | reverse complement strand
AGCTTCCATGACATGCGCTCCGAAATGTGCGAAATCCTGGAACAGATGGGCATTCCTGTAGAAGTGCATCACCACGAAGTGGCCGGTGCAGGGCAAAATGAAATCGGCACCCGTTTCTCCACGCTGGTGGAAAGGGCCGACTGGACGCAAAACCTCAAATATGTCGTCTGGAATGTGGCAAACACCTATGGCAAAACCGCCACCTTCATGCCCAAGCCCGTTGTCGGCGACAATGGTTCCGGTATGCACGTACACCAATCCGTCTGGAAGGATGGGCAAAACCTGTTTGCCGGTGATGGCTATGCGGGGCTTTCGGAATTTGCCCTTTACTACATCGGCGGCATTATCAAGCATGCCCGCGCCCTGAACGCCATTACCAATCCGGGCACCAACTCTTACAAGCGCCTGGTTCCCGGCTTTGAGGCGCCCGTCAAGCTGGCGTATTCCGCGCGCAACCGTTCCGCTTCCATCCGTATTCCGTATGTGGCCAACCCGAAAGGCCGCCGTGTTGAAGCGCGCTTCCCGGATCCGCTGGCCAATCCCTACATGTGCTTCTCCGCGCTGTTGATGGCGGGGCTGGACGGGGTTCAGAACCGCATCCATCCGGGCGAACCGGCCTCTAAAGACCTGTACCACCTGCCGCCGGAAGAAGATGCGCTGATCCCGACCGTATGCTCTTCACTGGAGCAGGCGCTGGAATATCTGGACAAGGACCGCGAATTCCTGACGCGCGGCGGCGTATTCAGCAACAGCATGATTGACGCCTACATCGAACTGAAGATGCAGGAAGTGCAACGGATGCAGATGACCACGCACCCTGTGGAATTTGACATGTACTACTCCCTGTAAAACAGGGCGTATCCGGCAGGACAAAGCAGGCGGAACAGACGGCTGTCCGCCTGCTTTTTAAATGAGGATTCCTTTTTTCCATGCGGGAACTGACAGGACTTGATTTGCTGGCGACAGCCGTGCTGATGCTTGATCGGCATGGTAAGGTCAGCTATGCGAACCCGTCAGCGGAAGACATGCTGGAAGTTTCCGCAAAGGTTTTGCGCGGGCAGAGGCTGGAAGATATATTCAGCAACAGCGGGGAACTGGAGGCCATCTGTGGCGAGATAAGGCGTAACGAGATCACGGAAAAGCGGCAGGAGCTTACGCTCGAACGCACATCCCGCGCGCCATTGCATGTGCATTGCATCGCCTCGGCCATTGAGCATCCCGATCACGCCATCCTGATTGAATTGCGGGAAAACGTACAGCAATTGCGCCTGGACAGGGAAGAACGCCTCTTTGACCAGAGCCAGGCCAACCGGGAACTGATCCGCAACCTGGCGCATGAAATCAAGAACCCGCTTGGCGGCATCCGTGGCGCGGCCCAGTTGCTGGAAATGGAACTGCCGGAGCGGGACCTGAAGGAATTCCGTGAATATACCCAGGTCATCATCCGGGAATCGGAGCGCCTGCAGGTGCTGGTGGACAGGTTGCTGACGCCGCACCGGCGGCTGCCGGTTATGGAAGACGTCAACATTCATGAAATCTGCGAACGGGTGCGCAGCCTGATCATGGCGGAGTTTCCGGAAGGCTTGTCCATCCGGCGTGACTATGACCTTTCCATTCCCGAATTTTCCGGCGACAAGGAACAATTGATCCAGGCCGTGCTTAATGTCACCAAGAACGCGGCGATCGCGCTGACGGAGCGCATCATGAAGGGCGATGCCGAAATTATCCTGAAAACCCGCGTGGCGCGGCAGATCACCATCGCCAAAATGCGCTTCCGCCTGGCGCTGACGCTGCATATTATTGACAATGGCCCAGGGATTCCCCCGGATATGATGGAACGGATATTTTATCCCCTTGTCAGCGGCCATGCGGGCGGCAGCGGCCTGGGGCTGACGCTGGCGCAGACCTATATCCAGCAGCATCGCGGCGTCATTGAGTGTGAAAGCTGGCAGGGGCATACGGAATTCCTGATCAGGATTCCGATATGGTGAACGACACGGCGGGCCGCTGCCGGAAAACGCAAAAAGGAGCAATGCATGAAACCGGTCTGGATTGTGGATGATGATGAATCCATAAGGTGGGTACTGGAAAAGGCTATAGACCGGGAAAACATCCCCAACCGCAGCTTTTCCAGCGCCGCCGAGGTGCTGACGGCGCTGGAAGACGCGCAGCCGCAGGTGCTCATATCGGATATCCGTATGCCCGGCGCATCCGGGCTGGATTTGCTTTCCGAGGTCAAGGCGCGTTTTCCCGCCATGCCGATTATTATCATGACAGCCCATTCGGACCTGGAAACCGCAGTTTCCGCCTTCAAGGGCGGGGCCTTCGAGTATCTGGCCAAACCCTTTGACATCAGCGAAGCCGTTGATCTGGTTCGCCGCGCCATGCAGGAAAATCAGGTATCAGACGCACCGGAGCAGCTTTTGGCCGCCACGCCGGAAATACTCGGCAAGGCGCCCGCCATGCAGGAAGTGTTCCGCGCCATCGGCAGGCTTTCACATTCCAACATCACCGTACTGATTACCGGAGAATCCGGCACCGGCAAGGAACTGGTCGCCAGGGCGCTGCACAAGCACAGCCCCCGCAAAAACCGTCCTTTCATCGCGCTCAATATGGCCGCCATCCCGCGTGATCTGCTGGAGTCCGAGCTGTTCGGGCATGAAAGAGGCGCTTTTACCGGCGCGCAGGGCTTGCGGCGCGGGCGCTTTGAACAGGCCGAAGGCGGCACTCTCTTTCTGGATGAAATCGGCGACATGCCGCTGGATTTGCAGACGCGGCTGTTGCGCGTGCTGTCAGACGGGCATTTTTACCGGGTGGGCGGTAACCAGTCCATCCGGGCGGATGTCCGCGTGATAGCGGCGACACATCAGGACCTGGAGCAACAGGTCAGGGAAGGGCGCTTCAGGGAAGATCTTTTCCATCGCCTGAATGTCATCCGCCTGCGCCTGCCGAGCCTGGCTGAAAGAAAGGAAGATATTCCCCTGCTGATACGCCATTTCCTGGCGCACAGCGCAAAACAGCTTGGGGTGGAAGCCAAGCGCCTTTCGGTGGACGCGCTGGAATTTCTCATGCGCTGCGATCTGGAAGGCAATGTCCGGCAATTGGAAAACCTGTGCTACTGGTTTACCGTGATGGTGCCGGGGCAAACCATAGAAGTAAAGGATATGCCACAGGATTTGATCCGTAAAAACCTGCCGCAATCCGATACATCGCCAGACAGTGCCGGAAGTCAGCCACAGGGCGGGAGTTCAGACTGGGCGGCACTGCTGGAAAAGGAGGTGGCCACAAGGCTGGCGCAGGGCGAGAGCGGCCTGATGGAAGCCGCCAGTCGCCGCTTTGAAACCGTGATGATCCAGGCCGCCCTGCGCCATACCCGTGGCCGCAAAAACGAGGCCGCCAGCCTGCTGGGCATTGGCCGCAACACCATCACGCGCAAGATACAGGAACTGGGCATTACCGGGGCGGAATAAGCCCTGAACATCATCAGTTTTCAGCGCCAATATTTAAAACAGCCTCATTTCGCGAGGGGGCGTTTTGTTATCGGCGAGATCCGACATGAACGGTTGGTAAAAGGCGTAATGGCCGCGTTGGTTGGTCTTGACGTAGTACATGGCACAATCCGCATAATAAAACAGGGTTTTCAAATCCGTGGTGTCCTGGGGATAGATGGTGATGCCGATGGAGGCGGAGGGATGCAACACGGTTTTGTCGAACCGTTGCGGGGTAAAAGGCTGGCGGATGGCTTCCATGATATTGGCGATGATGGTGTGAAGTGGTTCCAGTGACGCCAGGTTGCAGATCAGCACCATGAATTCATCACCGCCATAGCGGACCACCGCATCGTTTTTACGAATGCCGCTGCGAATTCTTCGGACGATTTCCACCAGATATTCATCACCGCTCTGATGCCCGTAGGCATCGTTGATATTTTTAAAATTATCCAGATCCACGACCATCATGGCGAAGCTGCTCCCGGATTTTTGGGCCAGATCCAGCAGGAAATCTATGGCCTGTCGACGATAGGCGCCAGTCAGATCATCCCGCATGGCGTGATATTCCGTCTGGCGTTGACGCTCAATGCTGAGCTGAAGCAATTGCGAGTGTCTTCTGACAAACCAGGTGGAAAGAGCCAGCACGATGATGGAGTAACCCAGCAGCAGGCTGATGATGTGAATCAGGTAGCGTTCCCAGGGATGAAGGCCGAAGTTGTTGGCGGGTTTCATTGTGAACAGGAGGAGTTTGCCGTTTTCCAGCGAGGTTTTTACCATAGAGCGAGGGACATCTTTATCGCCGACTATGAAAAAAGGCGTATTGGTAAAGCCCTGCCATTGGGTGATGGGAAAGACATCAAAACTGGTTCTGCCATAAAGCCACTGGCGCGTAGCTTCCGGTATGCGGGAAACGGTGGCGTCAGGC
The DNA here is from genome assembly GCA_031261905.1 of Burkholderiaceae bacterium. GTDB lineage: Bacteria > Pseudomonadota > Gammaproteobacteria > Burkholderiales > Burkholderiaceae_D > Oxalobacter. The sequence goes on along the minus strand of JAISIS010000027.1, from coordinate 1,939 downwards.
AGGGTTTTCAGGTGATTTGACTGATTGTGCGAGATGATGATAACTCCGTTGGCATCGGCCAGGAAATCGTCTTTCGAGGCGATCAGTTTGGCAAACCGTTCTGTGGAAATTTTGATGACGGCTACGCCTATGATTTGTTTGCTTGTCGAGTTCCATATCGGTTGGGAAAGGTAAATGCCGCTGGCGTGGGTCAAGGCTCCATAACCGTATTGGTATCCTTCTTTGCCGTGAATCGCTTCCTGAAAATATTGTCGGCTGGAGAAATTCGATCCGACCAGACTGTTGGCGTCGTAGGCATTGGATGAAGCCGTTACTATGCCTTTGAGATTCATGATATAAATGTGGGAAATAAGGTCGCGGGCGGACAGGGAAGCTTTCAGGTGATGGTTGATGCGGGAAAGTACCGGGTGGTTTTCAAGACGTATCTTGCGCTGTGGCATCGGCAGCGCATCATATTGCGTGTTGACCAACAAGCGTTTTTCTTCAAGTAAACAGGGGTGTCCGATGACGGCGAGTGTGGTTCGCATCTGGTTGATGGCGGTGATAATGGAGATTTTTTGCTCCTGTGCCGTGCTTTGAGCCTCCTTTTGGGTATCCCGGATGGAGTTTTGGATAAAGGAAGTGAACACGATATTCACCACCAACAGCGAAATGCCTGTCCAGCACAGACAAATGATGATGGTGATCAGCGCAAAATACCTGGGTGCGCTTTTTGGTGCCTGGATAGGCGCTAGCAAAGACATGCTGGCAGATTCATAAAATATTGTCGACAAGAAATGTTCAACGGCTTATTGTATATAAAAAATATATTTTAGCAATAAGAGTTTTGTTTGATCGTGTAAGTATTTGTTTTGATTGACATGAAAAAGTCCTTCCGAGAAAACGGAAGGACCTGTATCAATATGTTGCGCAACTTAGCTAAGTAGCCGTCAAAAACGCCATGATTTGACAAGGGAGGGTACATTCGCTTACATTCATGGCTGCGTTTGACAAGGAAGTTCCATGACGGGTAAAAAGGCGGCACTCATACAATCCATTATCCTCTCGATCAGTCTGGCTATTGTGCTGGCAGGCGCCTCTTCCTCTTCATGGAGCGCGGAAACCTGTGAAAGCCATTCCGCTTCTTCATCTCCCTTCGATAATTATGCAGAACACGCAACCGAAATCGCCATGCAGGCCATGAGCGTGATTGACGCGGAATACCGGTTTGGCGGTGACGTGCCGCAAACCGGTATGGATTGCAGCGGGCTGGTGCGCTATGCCTACAGGCAGGTATGGGGCGCAGAGCTGCCCAGGACTTCAGCCGCCATCAGCAAGGTGGGTGAAAAGATCAAGGTCTCCCAGTTGCAGCCTGGCGATCTGGTCTTCTACAACACCCGGAAGCGCCGTTTCTCCCATGTAGGCATTTATCTGGGCGACAACAAGTTTGTACACGCGCCTTCCAGAGGCGGCAAGGTGCGAGTTGAGGATATGGGTGGAAGCTACTGGCAGGCCCGCTTCAATGGCGCGCGCCGGATAGCCGATCCGCGCATGGAAAAGGAACGCACCGAAGACAGGATTCGCGCCCTGCATGGCGAGGGCAGGCCCAAATCGCTGGCCCGAAGCCATTGAAGAGGCTGTTTGTCAGTTTCCTGTTGTCCCGGTAATAGACAGGGCAACCGCTTCTGCGGCCTGGATGCCGTCCACGGCGGAAGAAAGAATGCCTCCCGCATAGCCCGCGCCTTCTCCGGCAGGGTATAACCCTTTGATATTCACACTTTGCAGGCTCACGGGATCGCGCGTGATGCGGACAGGAGAGGATGTGCGCGTTTCCGTGCCTGTCAGTATCGCATCGTGCCGGGTGAAGCCCGGAATCCGGCGCTCAAAGGCAGGCAGTGCTTCCCGGATGGCTTCGATCGCATAGGGCGGCAGGGCGGTAGAAAGATCGCATGGCTTCACG
>JAISIS010000192.1 GCA_031261905.1 Burkholderiaceae bacterium | reverse complement strand
TTGACCCCTTTTACGACCCTGCCCGCCGTCACATCCAGGCAGGGAATAATTCTTTTTGCCAGCATGGGCTGTATATATCCTTGCGTTAAAAAGGCTGGCGCGGCAACTGCGCGCTACTCTTCCCTTGTCAGTTCATCAGCACGCGCCTGGGCCTGCGCCAGATTCAGCGTCCCCTCATAAATCGAGCGCCCGCAGATGACGGCCTCAATCCCTTCATGACGCACCTTGCATAGCGCCTCCACATCGCGGATATCGTGTACGCCGCCCGAAGCGATGACGGGAATACTGATCGCGCGGGCAAGATTTACCGTGGCTTCCACATTCACGCCTGACATCATGCCATCCCGCCCGATGTCGGTATAAATGATGGCTTCAACGCCATAGCCTTCGTACTTGCTGGCCAGCTCAATCACGTTGTGCCGGGACAGCTTGCTCCACCCGTCTGTCGCCACCTTGCCGTCCCGCGCGTCCAGCCCGACAATGATTTGCCCGGCAAACGCGCCACAGGCATCCTGCAGGAAACCGGGATTCTTGACGGCGGCCGTTCCCACAATCACATAGCTTAAGCCATGATCCAGCAGGCGTTCAATCGTATCCAGATCACGGATACCCCCGCCAAGCTGCACGGGAATTTCGTCAAGGTCGCTGGCCGCAGCATAATCCTGCACGGCGCGGATAATGCTTTTGACGGCGGCTTCATTCACCGGCTTGCCGGCAAAAGCGCCATTCAGGTCAACCAGGTGCAGGCGACGCGCGCCTTGTTTGAGCCAGTGCGTTGCCATTTCGGCAGGATCATCGGAAAAAACGGTGGCCTGGTTCATGTCGCCCTGTTTGAGGCGAACACAGCGACCATCTTTCAGGTCGATAGCAGGAATGAGCAGCATGATGAAAAGTCAAAAACGAAATCAATAAAAAATCCGATTATTACTCAGGGATTCCAGTTTATGAAATTTTGATACAGTTGTAACCCGGCATCCGCGCTTTTTTCAGGATGAAACTGGGTCGCAAAGAGATTTTCGTGCGCAACGGCACTACAAAAGGGTAAACCATACCCGGTTTGCCCGGCAATATGTCGCGTATTTTCAGGTACGGCGTAAAAGCTGTGTACAAAATAAAAGTGGCAGTCGTCAGGAATCTTCTCCCACAAGGGGTGCGAAATTATCTGACGCACACGATTCCATCCCATTTGCGGCACCTTGTAGCGTGAACCATCCGGCTGCTTCCGGTCTTCCAGACGGAAACGGATAACCTTGCCGGGCAACAACCCCAGCCCAGGCGTTCCACCTTCCTCACTCCAGTCAAACATCATCTGCTCGCCGATACAAACACCCAGTATGGGCTTTGAGCGAGCGGCTTCCAGCATGGCTTCCCGCAAACCGGATTCCCGCAAGGAACGCATACAATCCGGCATTGCTCCCTGCCCCGGCAGTACCAGGCGCTCCGCCTGACGGATATCGGCAATGTCGCCGGAAACCCTGATATCCGCATCAGGCGCAACGGCACGCAAGGCTTGCGCTACCGAACGCAGGTTTCCCATGCCGTAGTCAACAACAACGATTTTTTTCATGAAAATGAACCGGCAATAACATCTCTGAAGAAAAGGCCTTACAACATTCCCTTGGTTGAGGGAATCGTCCCCTGGGCGCGCAGGTCCGGTTCCGCCGCCATGCGGAGGGCACGGCCAAATGCCTTGAAAACGGTTTCACACTGGTGATGGGCGTTCGTACCCCGTAAATTATCAATATGCAGCGATATCTGTGCGTGATTGACAAGCCCCTGAAAAAACTCCTGCACCAGTTCCAGATCAAAGGACCCGGTTGTCGGTCGTGAGAAATTTACCTTGAACTCAAGGTAGGGGCGACCGGAAAAATCAATGACTACGCGGGACAACGCCTCATCCAGCGGAATGTAGGCGTGCCCATAGCGCCGGATGCCGCTTTTGTCGCCCACAGCCCTGGCGATGGCCTGCCCCAGCGCAATACCAATATCCTCAACGGTATGATGCCCATCAATATGCAAATCGCCGCTGGCGTTGACCGTCAGATCAACCATGCCATGCCGTGCTATCTGATCCAGCATGTGGTCAAGGAAGGGCACACCGGTAACCAGATCCGACTGGCCGGTTCCATCCAGATTGACGGCAACACTGATACGGGTTTCCTTCGTATTGCGCGAAACTTCAGCGATTCTTTGAGCGGACATAATATCCTCAGACAGGTTGAGCAACGCAGGCACGGAACGATTCAAGAAACTGCCTGTTTTCCTCCGGCGTACCAATCGTAATACGCAGGCAATTTTCAAGCAATGGATGCATTTTACCTACATTTTTGATCAGAACCTTACGGGCCAGCAATTTTTCAAAAACCGCATCCGCATTTTCCAGGCGCACGAGAATAAAATTGGCCGAAGATGGTAATGCCTGCACACCGGGCAACGCGTTCAGGGCTGCGGAAAGCATCTCGCGTTCAGCGCGCAACATCGCAGCCTGTTCGTTGAATACCTCAAGATGATCCAGCGCGTAAGTCACGGCGGATTCCGTCAGCACATTCACATTGTAGGGAGGACGCACCTTGTCAAATTCGGTAAGGAGTTCCTGCGATGCGGACATGTAGCCCAGGCGCACCCCGGCAAGCCCCAGCTTGGAAACCGTACGCATCACGGCCAGATTGGGATAACGCGGCAGATACGGCATCATGCTGGCCTGCGCAAACGGCTGGTAAGCCTCATCGCTGATGACAAGGCCCGTATCTTTCATGGCCTCAATCAGTGCCAGCATATCCTCTGTGTCGAAAAGGTTACCTGTCGGATTGTTGGGATACGCAAGATACAGGATTGAGGGCTGGTGCACGCGGATCGCTTCCCGCATTGCCTCCATATCCAGCGAGAAATCCGGCTTCAGCGGCACTCCGACAAAATCCATGCCGGCAAATTGCGCCGACTGCGCGTACATGACGAAGGCCGGAAGCGGCGCCAATACCTTTGCGCGCCTGTCCTGGCGAGCGCAGGCGGTGGAAACAATGGCGATCAGTTCATCCGAACCATTTCCTACAATCACATCATAGCCCGGCGGCACTCCCAGCTTTTCCCTGATCTTTGCCTTCAACTCCATATAATTGGGAATCGGGTAACGGTTCAGCGCGACATGTGACAAGCGGTCGCCCATCTGTTGTTGCATGACTTCCGGCAAGGGCCAGGGATTTTCCATCGCGTCCAGCTTCAGGTAACCGCCCGATTCCGGCACATGATATGCCTCCCGCTCGCGCACATCGGAGCGAATGATGGTTTCAATCAATGACATGGAATGCATTTTCCCCAAAACATGGTTGATTATCCTCGGATTCAGCCCCGGATACGGCAGGCGGCGCTTTTTGCGTGTGCCTCAAGCCCTTCGCCCTCAGCCAGTTCCACCGCGGTTTTCCCCAGGACACGCGCGCCTTCCTCGCTTACGCGGATAATGCTGGAACGTTTCTGGAAATCATATACGCCCAGAGGGGATGAAAAACGGGCGGTACGTGATGTCGGCAACACATGATTCGGCCCGGCGCAATAGTCGCCCAAGGCCTCCGATGTGAAGCGTCCCAGAAAAATCGCGCCTGCGTGCCGCAGCAACTCCAGCCAGCGTTCCGGATTCTCGGTTGAGACTTCAAGATGCTCCGGCGCAATCCGGTTGGCAATGGCGCAGGCTTCTTCCATATCACGGGTTTTGATGAAAGCGCCTCTGCCCGTTAAAGATGCGCGGATGATTTCCTGCCGCTGCATACGCGGCAGAAAGCGGGCCACGGCGGCTTCCACCTTATCCAGGTACTCCGCATCCGGGCAAACCAGGATGGATTGCGCCAACTCATCGTGTTCCGCCTGGGAAAACAAATCCAGAGCAATCCACTCCGGATCGGTCGTACCATCACACAGCACCAGTATCTCCGAAGGACCTGCGATCATGTCTATACCGACCTGACCAAAAACGCGACGCTTGGCGGCAGCGACAAATGCATTGCCCGGACCGACAATTTTATCCACCGCAGGAATGGTTTCCGTCCCGTAAGCCAGTGCCGCAACCGCCTGCGCGCCGCCAATGGCAAAAACTCGGTTTACCCCGGCCAGCGCGGCAGCCGCCAGCACCAGTTCATTTCTGACGCCGTCCGGTGTGGGCACCACCATAATAATTTCCGGCACACCCGCTACCTGAGCCGGGATAGCGTTCATCAGCACAGAGGAGGGATAGGCTGCTTTGCCACCCGGCACATAAATACCAACCCGGTCAAGCGGCGTGATTTTCTGGCCCAACAAGGTACCGTAATCGTCTGTATAGCTATAACCCGCACCGCCACAGGCTTCCCGCTGGTGCATATGGTAGGCGCGCACCCGGTCAGCCGCCGTCTGAAGCGCTTCACGCCGTGCTTCAGGGAGATTGTCCAGTGCGGCAAGACATTCTCCGGAAGGAATCTCAAGCGCCGCCAGCGTGGTTTCGGCCAAACGGTCAAAGCGACCGGTATATTCCAGTACAGCGGCATCACCCCGTTTACGGACATCCGCAATAATATCCGCAGCCACCCTGTCAATGGATTCATCCGTCTGCGCCTCAAAAGCCAGAACCCGCATGAGATTGGCGTCAAAGTCAGGCTGCGCGGTATCCAGCCGGGAAATCCTGATAGTCATATGTATCCGTTAATACAGGTTGGGAGCGGCAAATTCATCCACAGAATCATCCAGCGCGATGGAGGCTTTCCTGAAGGCGTCCATAATTGGCTGAAGCAACTGCCGCTTCAGCTTGAGCGAGGCCTGGTTCACGATCAGGCGAGAGGTGATTTCCTGTATCTTTTCCACCTCAACCAGGTTATTAGCCTTCAGCGTATTGCCGGTACTCACCAGATCAACAATCACATCCGCCAGGCCAACCAGCGGCGCCAACTCCATGGAACCATACAGTTTAATCAGATCCACATGGACACCCTTTTTGGCGAAATGTTCGCGCGCCGCCTGTACATATTTGCTGGCCACGCGCAACCGCGCGCCCTGCCGGATGGCGGCGGCATAATCAAATTCCTTGCGCACGGCAACCGAAAGACGGCATTTGGCGATATGGAGATCAATGGGCTGGTATAGCCCGGCACTGCCATGCTCTTGCAATACATCCTTGCCAGCAACCCCAAAATCCGCCGCGCCATACTGCACGTAAGTCGGCACATCTGTCGCGCGGACGATGATAACCCGCACGGCAGGCTGGTTTGTCGGCAAAATCAGTTTGCGTGAGGTTTCGGGGTCTTCCAGCACCTGGATACCGGCTTCCCGGAGCAAGGGAACGGTTTCATCAAAAATGCGCCCCTTGGACAGGGCCAGCACCAGTTCCTGCGAGTTGCTGTTTTCAGCCTGCTTCATTATTTGACTCTTTGTATATTCGCGCCAACAGCGGAGAGTTTTTCTTCCATGCGGTCATAACCGCGATCCAGATGATAAATACGGTTGACATGGGTTTCGCCGTGCGCGGCCAGCCCGGCAATCACCAAAGAAGCCGACGCGCGCAAATCGGTTGCCATGACAGGCGCGCCAATCAGCTTGTCCAC
>JAISIS010000070.1 GCA_031261905.1 Burkholderiaceae bacterium | reverse complement strand
GGAAACCCTGCTGCACGAATTCGGCCATGTGCTGCATGGCGTGCTGTCCAGGACCCGCTATGTGGAGCAATCAGGTACCAGCGTGGAGCGGGATTTCGTGGAAGCTCCCTCGCAGATGCTGGAAGAATGGGCGTACTCAAAAGAGGCGCTGGCCCTGTTGCCGGATTATTGCGCCGCATCCTGTCCCCGGGTGGATGACGATTTGCTCAGGCGCATCAACCAGGCAAGGAAGTATGGCAAGGGCATGTTTTACGCGCGCCAGTTGCTGTACGCGAAGTATGACATGGCGATTTACAGCGAAAAGGAAAAGAACGCCATGGCCCTGTGGGAAAACATGGAAGCGCAAACGCCGCTCGGATACCTGCAGGGCACGCAGTTTCCTGGCCAGTTCAACCATACCATCAGCGGTTATGCGGCAGGCTATTACGGTTACCTGTGGTCAAAGGTGCTTGCGCTGGATATGCTGTCGCAATTCGGCCCCGACCTGATGAACCCGCAAGTGGGGATGCGCTACCGGAAAGCGATTCTGGAGCGCGGCGGTGAGGCCTATGCCGAAGAATTGCTGCGCGCCTTTTTGGGGCGCGCGCCGAGCAGCAAGGCTTTTTACCGCGAGTTGACCGGCAGTGGGGACCAATAGCGGGAAGCGTCCATGTCTGCCTACCTGATACGCCGCCTGTGGCAGATGATCCCGACGCTGCTGGGCGTATTATTGCTGGTATTTATTTTGTTTAACTGGGTTGGCGGCGATCCGGCCTATATCCTGGCCGGAAAAATCTCCAACCCGGCGCAGATTGCCAATATCCGGCAGCAACTGGGCCTTGACGAACCCTGGTATGTCCAGCTCGGTATCTTTATCCGGCAGGTCGTTACTTTTGATTTCGGAAACAGCTGGAGCACCGGCGAGCCGGTTTCCCATATTGTCCTGACGCGGCTTGGTCCTTCCCTTACCCTCCTGATTCCCCTGACGGTGCTGGAAACGGTGATTGCCGTTGGTCTGGCGCTGGCAGTGGCTTATGTGCGCGGCTCGCTGACGGATCGCATGGTGATGATGGTCTGTACCATCGGCATGTCAATCAGCATCCTGGTGTATATCATCGTGTTCCAGTACGGCTTTGCCTACAAACTGGGCCTTTTCCCCGTGCAGGGATGGGGCGATAGTCTTTTGCAGAACCTTTTCCGCTATTCATTGCTGCCGATCCTGATTTTGCTGACCGTCAGCCTGGCGCCCAATCTGCGGCTTTTCCGGACATTTGTGCTGGACGAGATCGGGCAGGATTATGTCCGGACAGCCCGCGCAAAGGGGGTAAGCGAAGGCCGCATCATGTGGTTGCATGTGTTGCGAAACGCGGCCATCCCGATTATCACGTATGTGATGTCCAACCTGCCCGCACTGTTGATGGGCGCGTTCCTGGTCGAACGTTTTTTCTCCATACCCGGCATCGGGCGCGAAGTGATACTGGCGGTTGAAAGAAGTGATTTCCCGGTTATCAAGGCCATTACCATCCTGGTGGCGGTGGCGACGATGGTGTTCAATCTGTTGGCCGATCTGCTGTACCAGAAGGTCGACCCCCGCATCCGTTTGAGGTAGGCCATGACAGGCGCGGATATACGGGTATCGCCGGGCTTGTGGGCCACCGTCTGGAAGCGTCTGCGCGGGGATGTGGCGGCAATGGCCTCACTGGCGGTCGTTGCCTTTTTCATGGCGATGCTGGCGCTGTCGGCAAGCGGTCTTGTGGCGTCGGACTGGGCCAGCGAGGTTGGCGTCAGTTATGCGCCGCCCGCTTTTGCCGCTTCCGGCAAGGGAGGCGCCCCTGACGCGCCACCCCTGGCGGCAAGGACGGATGTCCGCCCGGAAAATCCGGTTGATCCGTTGCGCGGCATTATCCGCCAGTTGCGTGCGGAAATGGCGGGGCGGCAGGCAGTGGCGCAAGAGGATTACGGTATTGCCGATCCGCTGGAAAAGGAGCTGACGGAAATCCGGGCCGCAAGACAGGCGGCTGGCGCGGCAGACGAGGCGGCAAGGAAGGCCACGCTGCCTTTTGGCGCGGACAAATGGGGGCATGACATCATCAAGAAAACGATCAAGGGCGGCGAAACCTCCATTGTGGTGGGCTTGGTTTCCGCGTTGCTGGCAACGGCAATCGGCACGGCGCTGGGTGCGCTGGCCGGTTATTTTGGCGGGAGGGTGGATGACTTTTTCAACTGGTTTTACAGCATTTTCACGTCCATTCCCTATTTGCTTCTGATTCTGGCGGTGGCGGCGGTACTGCACAAGAAAGGCGTGCTGACCATTATCCTGATTCTGGGGCTTACCGGCTGGACAGGTGTCTTCCGGCTGGTGCGGGCGGAATACCTCCGGCACAAGGAGCGGGAATATGTAATGGCGGCCAATGCCATTGGCGCGTCGCACTGGCGGCGCATGGCTTCCCATATTTTTCCTAACGTCAGCCATGTCCCGCTGGTGCAGATGTCCATCCTGACGGTGGGATTCATCAAGTCGGAAGTGATTTTGAGCTTCCTGGGTTTTGGTGTTCCGGTGGGCGTGGTGTCCTGGGGCAGTATGCTCAATGAGGCCCAGAATGAGCTGATCCTGGGCAAATGGTGGCAATTGGCTGCGGCAACGCTGGCGATGGCCGTGCTGGTGACGGCGTTTTCATTGTTTACGGACAGCCTGCGCGATGCGCTGGATCCCCGGTTGAAGGAGTCGTGATGGAAAAGCATACGTCTCCCCTGTTGCAGGTCAGGAATCTCCAGGTAAGTTTCCGGGTTGACCGCCATACGGTGGTGGAGGCCGTCAGGCATATTTCATTTGATATTCCCCGCAACCAGACAGTGGCGCTGGTGGGCGAGTCAGGCAGCGGCAAGTCGGTCAGTAGCCTGGCTGTCATGGGGCTGTTACCGCCCGGGGTTGCGCAGATCAATACGGATGCCGGAATCCTTTTTGACGGCAGGGATTTGCTGGGTATGTCCGCCCGGGAGCGCCGCCAGTTGTGCGGCAGCGAGATTTCCATGATTTTCCAGGAGCCGATGTCCTCACTGAATCCTGTGCTGACGGTTGGTTTCCAGATTGCCGAAACCCTGCGCATCCATCGGGATATGGACGCTAAGGCGGCGAGACAAAGAGTCATTGAACTCTTGCATGAAGTTGGTATCCCTGACCCGGAAACGCGGGTGGATGCCTATCCCCATCAGTTGTCAGGCGGGCAGCAGCAGCGGGTGATGATTGCCATGGCGATAGCCTGCGGCCCCAAGCTGCTGATCGCCGATGAACCGACTACGGCGCTGGACATGACCATTCAAAAGCAGATTATCGAGTTGCTCCATGCCTTGCGGCAAAAGCATCACATGTCGGTGCTTTTCATTACGCATGATTTGCTGCTGGCTTCCGGCATCGCGGATCAGGTGATTGTGATGCAGGATGGTGAAATACGGGAAGCAGGCAACGCGGAGCAGGTTTTTACCCATTCGGCGCACCCCTATACGATGGCGCTTCTGAAGTGCCGCCCGCCGCTGGACACCCGCCCCTGGCGTCTGCCGGTAATCGGGGAGGACATTGGTGACGCGTCGCAAAAACAGCGGGTGCGCGGCTATGCGGCAAGCGATCCGCCACTCCTGGAGGTGCGGCATTTGCGCAAGAGCTTCTTCAGCCGCGAAGGCTTCTTCGGCAAAAAGGAGTTCCAGGCGGTGAAAGACGTTTCTTTCACGCTGCCCAGAGGGCGGACGCTGGGTGTTGTCGGTGAATCCGGTTCCGGCAAGACAACGGTCGGGTTGACCCTTCTGCGCCTGCATGAACCAACCGGCGGGCAGGCTTTTTTTGACGGCAGGGATTTGTTTGCCATGCCGGAAAAAGAGTTTCTTGCCTACAAGCGGCGCATCCAGATCGTTTTCCAGAATCCCTATGCGTCACTTGACCCGCGCTTTACCATAGGGCGTATCCTGATGGAACCTATGCAAATCCACGGTATCGGCGAAGATGACAAGGCTCGCGTGGCGCTGGCGTTTCAGTGGCTGGAAAGGGTTGGGTTGCCCGAGTCGGCGTTTTACCGGTATCCGCACGAGTTTTCAGGCGGGCAGCGCCAGCGTATAGCCATTGCGCGCTGCCTGACGCTGCAACCGGAAGTGCTGGTATGCGATGAGTCCGTTTCCGCGCTGGATGTTTCCGTCCAGGCGCAGGTGCTCAACCTGCTTCAGGATTTGCAGGACGAGTTCGGCATCAGCTACCTGTTTATTTCACACGACCTTTCCGTCGTCAAATACATGGCGGATCAGGTGATGGTCATGCGGCATGGCGAAGTGGTCGAGATGGCGGATTCGGACGATATTTACCGGCATCCTGCGCATCCCTATACCCGGACGCTGCTGGAAGCGATTCCCGAAAGCCGCCATTTTGCCGGGAGCCGGTGAATGACTCCCGGCTCCTGAAGCCGGTTGCTCAGGCCAGTATCCGCCTCAGCCAGGCGCTGACATCATTCAGTTCTTCCAGCGAGAGGGTGTGTGTGATCGGATACGCGTGCCATTCCATCCGGTAGCCGAGTTTGCCGAGCAGTTCCCGGGCGTCTTCCGCACGGTTGAAAGGCACCACTTCATCATGTTCGCCGTGCGCCAGAAAGATCGGGGTGTCCTGGTTTACCGGGCTGCGGTCATCCGGGAATTGCCTGATCAGCGGGATATAGCCGGAAAGACCGATAACGCCGCCCATTTTTTCCGGGCTGCACAGCGCGGTGTAAAGCGCCATGGCGCAGCCCTGCGAAAAACCGGCCAGGATAATTTTTTCCGTTGGCACGCCGCGCGCCTTTTCCTGGTTGATGAGGTCGGTAATCAGCCGCCGGGATTCCTGCACCCCCTCGCTGTCTTCCGCATCCGAGGCGTCAAAGCCGCCGTAAATATCAAACCAGGCGCGCATTTCATAACCGGCATTGACGGTAACCGGGCGTTCCGGCGCGTGAGGGAAGATAAAGCGGACAGGTGGGCAATTAGCCAGGTCAAAGTACTGTACCAGCGGAACAAAGCTTGAACCGTGATCACCCAGACCATGCATCCAGATAATGGAAACTTTGGGATCGCTCCCGGTGTCAACCTGATTGTAATCCAGTTTAAGTCTACTCATGTTGTTCTCTTTTTATCATCGTTTTTCAAATCCTTTTCGCAGGGAAAAGGGGAGGGGTTATTTCTGTTCCGGGGTCGCCTTGCCGGGACGCCAGGCGGGTGAGATGGCGGGATCGGTGGTAATGAACGGCCCGCCAATCAGCTCAATACAATACGGGATGGCCGTAAAGATACCCGGCACGCGCAGATTGCCATCGGCATCCCGCACACCTTCCAGGGTTTGCCTGATGGCGCCGGGTCTGCCGGGCAGATTCAGAATCAGCGTGCTGTGATCCGGGTCTTCGCGGATAACGGCAACTTGCCGGGAGAGTACCGCAGTCGGCACAAAATGCAGACTGATCTGGCGCATTTGTTCAGCCAGGCCGGGCATTTCCTTTGTGCCGATTGCCAGAGTGGCTTCCGGCGTCACGTCACGGCGGGTTGGCCCGGTGCCTCCGGTGGTGAAGATGAGCGGGCATCGTTCTTCTTCAATCAGTTCCAGGAGCGTTTTTTCAATTTGTTCCTTCTCGTCCGGAATCAGGCGCGATTCAAAGCGGCAGGGATTGGTAATGGCGGCGGAAAGCCACCCGGTAAGTGCGGGAATTCCCTGATCTTCGTAAGAACCATCATAGGCGCGGTCTGAAATGGAAACCAGGCCGATCGTGATTTGTTCATCATTATGCATCGTCATTTCCCTCCACAGATTCCGCATGACCGGATGGGGCGTCACGCAGTTGTTTGAGTATCCGGAAAATTTCCCGGAAAGCCTTTGCCGGTTTGCCCTGCTCCTGTTCCTTCCTCGCGTTGCGGATCAGGCCGCGCAGGCGTTGCGCATCGGTTTGCGGATATTGCGCGAGCAGCGTGGTAAGCGCCGCGTCTTCGGCCAGCAGCTTTTCACGTTGCCGCTCCAGCGCGTGCATGGACGCCGTCTCGGCTTTTGATTGTCCCTTCCAGCCTTCAATGGCGCGGGTGATCGTCGCCACATCGTTTTCTTCCAGACTGCGCATGATTTTACCGATAAACTGGAGTTGCCGCCTTTTCCCCTCATGGCTTTTGATGCCGCGGTATGCGGCAATGGCCTGTGCCAGGTCATCGGGAAGGGCAATGCGGCCAACCCGTTCAGGCGGCGCTTCAGCCAGTTGTTGCCCCAGCTTTTGCAACGCGGTCATGTCGCGTTTAAGGCTGGATTTGGATGGCCTGGCATAGGTCTGTTCAAATTCAGAGGACTGAAAGCCGGGGGAGCCTCGGTTTGCGTTGGGCATAGGTTTCTGCGGACACGCGCAATATCATATGGAATTGGCTGTTATCATAACAGCCTTGCCGTATCATGAAAAAGAGAATGATCATGAATGATTCCGTTTTTGTCCATACGCCGGGAGAACTCAACCGGATTGCGGACGATGTGCTGCGCTATGCGCGGGAAAAGGGCGCGACTGCCGCCGCGGTAGGTGTGAGCGACAGCAATGGCCTGTCGGTAAGTGTGCGCAAGGGCAATGTCGAAACCATCGAAAGAAACCAGGACAAGGCGGTGGGCGTGACGGTTTATATCGGCAAGCGGCGCGGCAACGCGACCTCTTCGGATTTTTCCGCCCAGGCGCTGCGCGCAACGGTGGAGGCCGCCTGGAACATCGCCTCTTTTACCGCCGAAGATGAAAGCGCGGGCCTGCCGGATGAAGACATGATTGAGCGCAACCCGCAGGATTTGCAATTGTATTATCCCTGGAGGATCGTGGCGGATGAGGCGGTGGAAATCGCTTCCCGTTGTGAGGCGGCGGCTTTTGCGGTGGACAAAAAGATTGCCAATACAGAAGGCGCGATGGTCAGTGTCCACCACTCCCATTTTGTCTCGGCGGATTCGCAGGGCTTCCGTGGCGGCTATCCCTACAGCCGTCACGCGATTTCCGTGACGCCGATTGCCGGAGAGGGCAGCGGGATGCAGCGG
>JAISIS010000026.1 GCA_031261905.1 Burkholderiaceae bacterium | reverse complement strand
TAGTTGACAATTGCTTCGTCAAAACGGTCGCCGCCCACACGGACAGAACCCTTGTATACCATACCGCCCAGAGAAATAATGCCGACTTCCGTTGTGCCGCCGCCAATATCCACCACCATGGAGCCGGTCGCTTCCGATACCGGCAATCCCGCACCAATGGCGGCCGCCATAGGTTCCTCGATCAGGTAAACCTTGGATGCGCCCGCGCCAAGCGCCGATTCGCGGATCGCGCGCCGCTCAACCTGTGTTGAGCCGCAGGGCACACAAATAATAATGCGTGGCGAGGGTTTGAAAAATTTGGAATCATGCACCATGCGGATGAACTGCTTGAGCATCTGCTCGGTAACCGTAAAATCGGCAATCACGCCATCTTTCATTGGTCGGATGGCCTCAATATTTCCGGGCACCTTGCCAAGCATCTGCTTGGCTTCACGGCCTACCGCCTGAATATTTTTTTTCGCGTTGGGGCCGCCTTCCTGGCGAATGGCAACAACTGATGGCTCGTCAAGGATAATCCCTGAATTCCTGACATATATCAGTGTATTTGCCGTACCCAGATCAATCGCCAAATCATTCGAAAAATAGCTGCGTAAGAATCCAAACATGAACAATCCTGATGCGCATACGAAGCGCGTTAACTGTAAAACAAGCTCACCCTTGGTATTTGCATGGCGCAAATCACATCTGTTCACTCCTAAAAAACAAAGCGAACATAAGCGTGATATTCTACCTTATAATTTATGCGATATTCAGCAGTATTTTGTTACCCTTGGTGCTTTTCCGCATACTTTTTCCGGGTTTTGCCGCTTTCCAACCTTTTTCACCCCCTAAATGACGAAAATGACGCATCTCACGCTCTCTGATGTCCTTCGCATTGCCGAACTGTCCCAACTGGAAATACCTGAAGATCAGTTGCAAAAGAACCTGGATCAACTGAACGACATTTTTGCGCTGGTAGAAAAAATGCGCGCCATCAATGTGGAAGGCGTTGAGCCGCTCAGCCATCCCATTGCCGCCCATTACAGCGATCTGGCCCTGCGGCTTCGGGAAGACCGGGTCACCGAAACGGATCATCATGAACAATACCAGCAATGTGCGCCTTCCGTAAAAGACGGGCTGTACCTGGTGCCGAAAGTCATTGAATGACGCGTGTTGCCGCCTGCTTTTACGTATTGTCAGCCAAACCAGATAAACGTCGTTAATACTCTCATGCATACCAAAACCCTTTCCGAACTGTCGTCGCTCCTGCAATCCCGCCAGATCTCAGCAACCGAACTTGCCCGGCTTTTTCTTGACCGCATTCACCAGAGCGATCTGAACGCTTTTCTGCATGTAGATGACACGTTAACGCTGCAACAGGCCAGGGCGGCGGATGAAAAAATCGCAAAGGGCGAGGCAGGAAAACTGACCGGCATCCCGATCGCGCACAAGGATATTTTTGTAACGACCGGCTGGCGCTCAACAGCCGCCTCAAAAATGCTGGCCAATTACACCAGCCCTTTTGACGCCACTGTTGTTGAAAAGCTGCGCGAGGCCGGCATGGTCACGCTGGGCAAACTGAACTGTGATGAATTTGCCATGGGGTCTTCCAACGAAAACTCATGCTTCGGCCCGGTAAAAAACCCCTGGGACAAAACGGCGGTGCCGGGTGGCTCCTCCGGAGGCTCGGCTGCTGCGGTTGCAGCGCGGCTGGCCCCGGCGGCGACAGGCACCGACACCGGCGGCTCCATCCGTCAGCCCTCCTCCCTTTGTGGCGTTACCGGCATTAAACCTACTTACGGGCGTGTCTCACGCTACGGCATGATCGCTTATGCCTCCTCGCTGGATCAGGGTGGCCCGATTGCCAAAACAGCAGAGGATTGCGCGCTCCTCCTGACCGCCATGTCCGGATTTGACCAGCGCGATTCAACCAGCATCGAAAAAGAACCGGAAGATTTCGCGCGCAATCTGGACAAACCTCTTTCCGGTATAAAAATTGGCGTCCCACGTGAATATTTTGGTGAAGGACTGGACGCGGATGTCGAAAAAGCCATCCGCCAGGCGCTGGCAGACTATGAAAAACTCGGGGCAGTCCTGGTGGACATTTCCCTGCCCAATACCGCCATGTGCATTCCCGCCTATTACGTGATTGCGCCTGCCGAGGCTTCCTCCAATCTCAGTCGCTTTGACGGCGTCCGTTATGGCTTTCGCGCGGGAAACCATACCGATTTGCAGGACATGTACCGTAAAACCCGCACCGAAGGCTTTGGCGAAGAAGTCAAACGCCGGATCATGATGGGAACCTATGTGCTAAGTCATGGCTATTATGACGCCTACTATATCCACGCGCAGAAGATCCGCAGGCTCATTGCCGGGGATTTCCGCCAGGCCTTCAGCCAGTGCGACGTTATCATGGGGCCGGTATCCCCCACCGTTGCCTGGCCGATCGGCGAAAAAGCGGATGACCCGGTCGCCAACTACCTGGGAGACATCTACACGCTTTCAACCAACCTTGCCGGGTTGCCAGGCATGTCCATCCCCTGCGGCTTCGTGCAGGGAAACAGCGCACCGCTGCCGGTGGGCCTGCAACTGACCGGCAATTATTTCGACGAGGCGCGCCTCCTCAATATTGCCCATCAGTATCAGCAGGCAACCGACTGGCACCAGCGCACGCCCGGACAATAAACCCAACGCTTCAATAGCTTCAATAAACAGAACACAACCAAAGGAAATATTATGCAGTGGGAAGTCGTGATTGGTCTGGAAACACATGCGCAGCTTTCAACCGAATCCAAGATCTTCAGCGGTTCATCCACCCATTTTGGCGCAGAACCGAATACGCAGGCCAATCCGGTTGATCTGGCCTTGCCCGGCACCCTGCCTGTCATGAATCGGGACGCCGTTGAAAAAGCCATTCAGTTTGGCCTGGCTATCGGGGCGGATATTGCCCCTGTTTCGGTTTTTGCCCGCAAAAACTATTTTTATCCCGATTTGCCCAAAGGCTACCAGATCAGCCAGTTTGAAAAGCCGGTACTCTCCGGCGGCAAAATTTCCTTTGTTGTGGAGCAGCAGGGCAAACAGGAGCTCAAAACCGTACAGTTGACGCGCGCCCATCTGGAAGAAGATGCCGGCAAATCGCTTCATGAAGATTTTCTGGACATGAGCGGTATTGATCTGAACCGGGCGGGTACACCGCTTCTGGAAATTGTGACGGAACCGGAAATGCGCAGCGCGGCGGAAGCCGTGGCCTACGCAAGAACCCTGCACGCTCTGGTGACCTGGCTGGGCGTTTGCGATGGCAACATGCAGGAAGGCTCTTTCCGTTGTGACGCCAACGTATCCATTCGCCCCAAAGGGCAAACCACCTTCGGCACGCGCTGCGAGATCAAGAACCTGAACTCTTTCCGCAATCTGGAAGACGCCATTAACTACGAAGTGGCGCGCCAGATTGATCTGGTTGAAAGCGGGGGAACCGTTGTGCAGGCCACCCGCCTGTATGACCCGGACAACAGGGAAACACGCGAAATGCGGACCAAAGAGGATTCCCAGGATTACCGCTATTTCCCCGATCCGGATCTGCCGCCACTGACCATCTCCGCCGAATGGATTGAAAAAGTAAAAGCCGGTATGCCAGAGCTGCCGGAAGCCATGCGGACTCGTTTTATCCGCGACTATGGCATTCCCGAATATGATGCCGCCGTGCTGACGCAATCAAAAGCCATGGCGGATTACTACGAAAAACTGGTAGAAACTGCGGGGATGAAACTAGCCAAGCAAAGCGCCAACTGGCTGATGGGCGATGTTTCTTCCGCGTTGAACCGCGAAAATACCGGCATTGACGAGGCGCCGGTAACACCCGAACAACTGGCGCTCCTGCTGACCCGAATTTCGGACGGCACCATCTCCAACAAGATCGCCAAGGAAATATTTGCCGATATGTGGGCAAGC
This sequence comes from Burkholderiaceae bacterium, assembly GCA_031261905.1. Lineage (GTDB taxonomy): Bacteria > Pseudomonadota > Gammaproteobacteria > Burkholderiales > Burkholderiaceae_D > Oxalobacter. The sequence continues at coordinate 3,613 of JAISIS010000026.1, read as the reverse complement.
CCTTCCGGTGAAGCGAATCGCGCCGACAGCATTATCGAAGCCAAGGGGCTGAAACAAATTTCGGACACCGGTGAACTGGAAAAGATTGTGGACGATGTGCTGGCCGCAAACCAGAAATCCGTTGAGGAATTCCGCTCAGGCAAGGACAAAGCCTTCAACGCCCTTGTCGGGCAAGTAATGAAAGCCACCCGGGGCAAAGGCAATCCGGCACAGGTTAACGAACTGTTGCGCAAAAAGCTGGGCTAATAACAGAAACGCCGTATCAGACGTGCCGTGCATTGTGCTTGCCAAGCAGCGCTTCAAATTCCGTTGCGGAAACCGGCTCGGAAAAAAGATACCCCTGCCCGTAATCACATCCCGCCTTCGTCAGAAGCGAGGCTTGCGCTTCTGTCTGCACACCCTCGGCAATCACTTTCATCCCGAGCTTGTGCCCCATCATAATAATCGCCTCAACCAGCGCCATGCTTTGTGAGTCCTGCTCAAGTCCGCCAATAAAAGACTGGTCAATCTTGAGATAATCGATATCGAATTCCTTCAGATAGGAAAGCGAGGAATAACCCGTTCCAAAATCATCCAGCGCAACTTCCATCCCTTCCTCATGGAAGCGCGCCAGTTTCCGGATCACGTCCTCATCCGGAACCAGCAGCAGGCCTTCCGTAATTTCCACCACAATACTGTTTCCGGGCGCGCCACTCTTGCGCAATATATCAAACAAGCCACCGTGATCGCCCTCGTCATCATGAAACTCGACAGGAGACATATTGAAACTGATCTGAAAGTCAGGATAGTAATGCTCCCGCCAGATGGCGACCTGCCTGGCGACTTCATTGAATATCCATTCGCTGATAGAAAAAATCATACCGGTTTCTTCCGCCAGCGGAATAAATTCGGACGGGCTGACAATGCCCCTGACAGGATGCCGCCAGCGAACCAGTGACTCCGCCTTGTGAATCATGCCGCTGGAAAGATCAACGATCGGCTGATACATCATTTCAAACTGCCCTGCTTCCTGCGCGCCACGCAAATCATTTATCAGCGCAACACGCCTGCGCGATGCTTCCTCCATGGTTTGCCGGAAGTAGCTGATCCTGTTTCGCCCTCTTTCTCTGGCCGCGTGCATGGCCTGCTCGGCATTTCGCAGCAGGGATTTATCATCCATGCCGTCATCCGGGTAAATCGTCACACCGATACTGACTGTGATATAGGCCGCCTCATCACCCAGCTTGAATGGCATAGCCAATACCTGCACCAACTGACGCGCGACAGCATCCACATCGTTTATATCCACTTCTGTCAGGATAACGCCAAACTCATCTCCCGATTCCCGGCTGACCACATCAATATCCCGGACCGTTTCACTGATGCGCCGCGCTACCGTTACCAGCAACGTATCGCCCGCATCGTGACCATAAACATCATTGACTTCCCCGAAACCATTCAAATCAATAATCAGGAGCGCAAGCTTGCTGTCCAGATGGCGCATCTTCAGTATTTCCTGCCTCAGGCGATCCATGAACATACTGCGGTTGGGCAGGCCGGTAAGAAAATCAAAATTCGCCTGACGCCAGATCAGAGCTTCCGCTTCCTTTTCGCGCGTAAAGTCAGTACAAAGATCAATATAATTCCGGACAGAACCATCCTCATTGTGAACCACATTAATCGTCAGCCAGGCGGCATAAAGCTCGCCATTCTTCCGGCGATTCCATAACTCACCCTGCCAGAAACCGTGTGTATTAAGCGATTCCCACATGGCGGCATAAAAGGCTTGGTCATGACGCCCTGATGCCAGAATATTGGGATTCTTGCCCAGCACCTCTTCCTGCCTGTAGCCCGTCATCCGCTCAAAAGCGGGGTTGACGGCAATAATCTCATTGGCGGCATTCGAAATCTGAATGGATTCGCGACTGTTTCTGAACACCAGCGCGGAAAGCTCAAGCCTTTCCTGTGCCTTCCTGTGTTCGGTAATATCGCGCGCAATACCCAGCACACCCACCACTTCATTTTCCTTAGTTTTGACAACCGCCTTGATCACTTCAAAAAGCGCCACCTTGCCGCTCAGCGGATAGGTGTACCAGAATTCCCGTATCTGCGGCACTTCAGTGGACAGCACCTGTGCGTCCGTCTCACGAAACTCACCTGCATGATCCAGCATATACGGCAATTCAAAGTCTGTTTTACCCGTAATATCGCTTTCTTTCATGCCCACACAACCCTCGAAAGCGGCGTTGCAGCCCAGATAAACGCCATTGACATCCTTTACCCATACCGGATCAGGAATACTTTCAAGAAGGCTTCTCAAGCGGGCCTCATTCTGGCTCAGGTTGACATTCAGTTTCCTGAGGTCTTCCATTCTCGCGCGGACGATTTCTTCCAGGTTGTGCAGCAGGATATTGCGCGCCTGCTGGACACGCACCAGCAAGAAAGAGAAGCCAAAAGAAATCAGCAGAAAAAGCAGCGTAATGCCGATACACGCCTGAATGGAATAAGGCATACCGGAATCATACTTTTCCATTGGCAAAAGCGAGACAATTTTCCACTGGTAAGCATTGATATCCACCGGCGCGCGGCTGGGCAAAAACACCCTGCCGCTGCCGGTGCTGGATTTATGCCAGGCATCCAGCGGTCTCAGGGTCTGAAAACTCCACAGACCCTCTTTTGTCAGAAATTGCCCCCTGTCTTCGCTGTGAATCATCTTCCACGCTTCAGGATAGCGGTTACCCATATTGCGTTTTTCGTGCTGAAACATGAAACCGAATTCATCTTCCGGCGATGGACCCATGAGCCAGTATCCATCCTGATTAACCAGCCATACCTGATGAGCAATCAGCTTGGTGGCCTCCTCAAAGCGTTGCATCATACTGTCGGCAAAATAATTAATCATGAGAATGCCCCGCTTTTTCCTTTGCGCGTCATATACGGGGATACCCAACCTTATGGTCGGAACATAGGGCACTTCAATGGCATCATGCTCAATATTCAGATCAAGCGGAGACACATAAATTTCTCCCTGGCCCAATTTGAATGTATCGGCAAAAAAATAGCGGTCTTTTCTGTTCTGCAACTCCCTCTCGGGAACACGCAGAGGGTTGGGGTCCGAGTAATTGACCCTGATGCGCTCATTGCCTGCTTCGTCAATCCACCGGATCTTGTGATACACGCGCTTGATCCTGGAAAAAGCTATCCAGTCCTCGGCGACTTTGGCCATATTTGCTTCAGCAGGATTATTCAGCATCTTGCGAAAATCCTGATGCTCATACAGCGCCAGCAAATCCCGCGTGGCATATTGCAGGCTTCGATCCAGAGAGAAAACGCCCGCCATGACAGCCGCATACTCGGTTCCGGCATGCTGATCATGCGTGTGGCGCAATTCGGAGCGATAAAAGAAATAATTGCCAAAACAGATCAGGAACATCAGCGGCGTGAATATCAGAAGCAAACGCAATCCAGGGCGAAATTGCATTCTTGTCCTGTCAACCAGCCATCTGATAATAGACTTCATCCCATCATCCGGCAAAAGTTATGGATTGTCTGCCTTCTGTATCCAATACGCTAACGGCAACCGTCCCGCAATATAACGGACAGCGGCAAACGCCAGCCATCTTTTGGCGCTTTG
>JAISIS010000020.1 GCA_031261905.1 Burkholderiaceae bacterium | reverse complement strand
GCGGGTTGCAGGCGGGATGTGCCTTCCACTTCCACCAGGCACATGCGGCAACTGGCGGTGACGGAAAGCTTTTTGTGATAGCAAAAATACGGTATCTGTAGCCCGGCATCAAGCGCAGCCGCCAGCACGCTGGTATCCCGCGTGGGCTCCAGCGCTTTCCCGTCTATCTCAATCGCTATCCGATCTTTTTTCATAACCCGTTCAACCACACGCCGGACACGGCCCGGACTGGATGTGCCGTTCAAATTCTTCCCTGAAATGCTTCAGGAAGGAGCGTACCGGCATGGCGGCAGCATCACCCAGCGCGCAAATGGTCCGCCCCTGGATATTACCCGCCACCGTATCCAGCAGCGCCATATCTTCCGGCCTGCCCTTGCCTGCCCTGATCCCCTGGATAATGCGATACATCCAGCCGGTTCCCTCACGGCAAGGTGTGCATTGCCCACAGGATTCGGCATGAAAGAAAGCAGCAAGCTTCAACAGGGCCGCAACCATGCAGCGCGTTTCATTCAGCACAATCACCCCGCCCGAACCCAGCATGGAGCCTGCCTGTGCGACCGCCTCATAATCCATGGCCGTTTGCATCATGATATGCCCCGGGACCACCGGTGAAGACGCGCCGCCGGGAATAACCGCCTTGAGTTCCCCTCCACGCACACCACCCGCCAGCGCCAGAAGATCTGCAAAGGACGTACCCATTGGTACTTCATAATTTCCCGGTTGCTCCACATCACCGGACACCGAGAAAATCTTCGTGCCGCCGCTCATGCCCTTGCCCAGGGCCGCATATGCCTTGCCCCCCATTCGCAGGATAAAAGGCACTGACGCCAGGGTTTCCACGTTGTTGATGGTTGTCGGCTGTCCATACAGGCCCTTCTCGGCGGGAAAAGGCGGCCTGTAACGGGGATACCCTCGCTTGCCCTCCATGGATTCCAGCAGGGCGGTTTCCTCTCCGCACACATAGGCCCCGAAACCGTGGAAAGCGTGCAACTCAAAACTGAACTCGCTTCCCATCAGGTTTTTCCCGATAAGCCCGGCTTCGCGCGCCTCGCGTATGGCTTCTTCAAAACGCTCGTATTCCGCCCATATCTCGCCGTGGACATAGCAATACCCGGCATCAATACCCATGGCATAGGCGGCTATCAGCATCCCCTCAATAATGCTGTGCGGATTGTAACGCAGGATATCCTTGTCCTTGAAGGTACCCGGCTCACTTTCATCCGCATTGCAAATCAGGTATTTCCGCCCTACAGCACCCTTCGGCATAAAGCCCCACTTCACTCCGGTAGGGAAGGCGGCCCCGCCCCTGCCGCGAAGGGAAGATGCCGTAATCTCCGCAATAATGGTATCCGGGGAAATGCCTTCCTTCAGCACCCGATGGAACACTTCATATCCGCCACGCGACACGTAATCGGCCAGCCGCCAGTTATCACCGTTGAGTCCGGCAAGAAGCAGCGGCTTGATATGCCGTCCGTGCAGGCAGGTCATCGCTTCAGATCCTCCAGCAGGCGGTCAATTTTGTCATTCGACATGCGAATATGCATCCGCTTGTTGTTGACCAGCAAAACCGGGCCATCGCCGCATGATCCCATGCATTCGCCTTCCACAAGGGTAAAGTAGCCATCCGGTGTTGTCTCGCCAAAAGCAATACCCAGCCTGGACTTTAAATGCCGGGCCGCATCTCCGCCTCCGGCCAGTTCGCAAGGCAGATTCGAGCAAACGCTGATCTTGTATTTACCCACCGGACGGGTGTCAAACAGGCTGTAAAAGCTGGCGATTTCCTGGATCGCCACAAGCGGAACTTCCAGATAAGCGGCAATCTCCGCCATGATTTCAGGCGACAGCCAACCCGCCTCTTCCTGCGCGATCACCATGGCCGCAATCGCTGCCGAACGCTTTTTCCCGGCGGGAAATTTCACGATCTCGCGCTCGATCTTCCCGTATGCCGCTTCACTGAGCAGCCGTGTTTTTCCGTCCATCAACGATCAATTTCCCCGAAAACAATGTCAATATTGCCGATTACCGAAACCGCATCGGCAATCAGATGCCCCTTGATGAGATTACCCAGGTTCTGCAGATGGGCAAAGGCTGGCGAACGTATCTTCAGACGATAGGGCTTGTTGGCCCCGTCAGACACCAGATAAATGCCGAATTCGCCCTTGGGTGCTTCCACTGCGGCATACACCTCGCCCGGAGGCACGGAAAAACCCTCCGAAAAGAGTTTGAAATGATGGATCATTTCTTCCATACCGGTTTTCATGGCATTCCTTTGGGGTGGAGCCACTTTGCCGTCATCCGCCATGACCGGCCCCGAATGAGTACGCAGCCAGTCCACACATTGCCGGATAATCCGGTTGGATTGACGCATCTCTTCCACCCGTACCAGATAACGATCATAGCAATCGCCATTCGTGCCCACCGGGATGGCAAAATCCATCCTGTCATACACCGCGTATGGCTGCTTCTTCCGTAAATCCCACGCCAGCCCCGAACCGCGCAGCATGGCGCCGCTGAAACCTGCCGCCACAGCATCCTCCGGTGAAATAACGCCAACACCAACCAGACGCTGTTTCCAGATACGGTTTTCCGTCAGCAGCGTTTCATACTCATCCACATAGCCGGGAAAACGGAGAGTAAAGTCCTCGATAAAATCCAGCAGCGATCCCTGTCTGGCGGCATTCTTTTCCCTGAGCCGTTTTTCAGAACCCGGATGTGTCTTTTGATACTGTGGCATGGCATCCGGCAAATCCCGGTTTACACCGCCAGGCCGGTAATAGGAAGCGTGCATACGCGCTCCGCTGACGGCCTCGTAACAATCAAACAGATCTTCCCTTTCCCGGTAGGTGTACAGGAAAACGGCCATCGCGCCAATATCCAGCGCCTGTGTACCCAGAAACAACAGATGGTTCAAAAGCCGGGTGATTTCATCAAACATCACCCGGATATACTGCGCGCGAATCGGCGGCGTAATGCCCAGGAGCTTTTCCACTGCCAGCACATAAGCGTGCTCATTGGCCATCATTGATACATAATCCAGGCGATCCATGTAAGGCAGTGCCTGGAGCCAGGTTTTCTGTTCAGCCAGCTTTTCCGTGCCGCGATGCAAAAAACCGATATGCGGGTCGGCATTGCGTATAACTTCGCCATCCAGCTCCAGTATCAGGCGCAATACACCATGCGCCGCCGGGTGCTGCGGCCCGAAATTTACCGTATAGTCCCTGATCTCACCCATTTATCTTCCGCCCTGATCCGTTTCCCGGATGACGCGCGGCGTGACCTCCCGCGACCTGATACTCACCGGCTGATAAACCACCTTGCCCTGCGCTTCGTCATAGCGCATTTCGACATGGCCGTAAACCGGAAAATCCTTGCGTAGCGGATGCCCCTCAAAGCCATAGTCGGTAAGGATACGGCGCAAATCGCCATGCCCCTCAAATACAATGCCGAAAAGGTCAAAGGCTTCCCGCTCATACCAGTTCGCGGCGGGCCAGATATCCGAAACGCTCGGCAGCGA
>JAISIS010000060.1 GCA_031261905.1 Burkholderiaceae bacterium | reverse complement strand
CTTCCGCGAGAGTCGTCCGGCAACCGGATGAAAAACCGCAGCTTACGGCAAGGCAGCAGGAAGCGGTATCGGCTATCCTGGCGGCAAAGGGTTTCTCTCCCCTGCTGTTGCATGGCGTTACCGGCAGCGGCAAAACAGAAGTGTATCTGCAAGCGTTTGAGGCACTTCTCGCGCGGCACGACGCGGCGGCGATGATGATTCTGGTGCCGGAAATCAATCTGACGCCGCAGTTGGAAGGCAGTATCCGTGCCCGTTTTCCGGATCAGGAAATTGCGGTGCTGCACAGTCGCCTCAGCGAAGGGGAACGGCTGAAAAACTGGCTGGCTGCACATACCGGCAGGGCAAGGATCCTGCTGGGTACACGGATGGCTGTTCTGGCATCGCTCCCCCGCCTGGATCTTATCGTGATTGATGAAGAGCATGATCTCTCCTACAAGCAGCAGGAAGGCTTGCGCTATTCGGCGCGCGATCTGGCGATATGGCGCGCACGGCAACTGGATATACCGGTGGTGCTGGGGTCGGCAACGCCTTCGCTGGAAAGCTGGCATCACGCTATATCGGGCCGCTATCGCAAGCTGATGTTGCCCGAGCGGGCGGTGAAGGACGCCGCACTGCCACAGGTGCGGCTGGTTGATTCGGGCCGGGAACGCCTGGAAGAGGGTTTATCCCGGCCTTTGCTGGAGGCGGTAAGGGAGCGTCTTTCCCGTGGCGAGCAATCATTGCTCTTTCTGAATCGCCGTGGTTACGCGCCAGTACTGATGTGCGAGGCATGCGGCTGGGTAAGTGCCTGCCGCCGCTGTACGGCCTATATGGTGCTGCACAAGACCAGAAGGCTGTTGCTCTGCCATCATTGCGGCCTGGAGTTGCCGGTGCCGCGCGCCTGCCCGGATTGCGGTTATGTGGATTTAAAGCCACTGGGCAGGGGAACGCAGCGCATTGAGGAAAGTCTGCAAATGCTTTTCCCGGAGGCGCGCGTACTCCGTATTGACGCGGATTCGACCCGCAAAAAAGGCAGTTTGCAGGCAGCGCTGGACCGTGTGCATCAGGGCAGGGCGGATATTCTGGTCGGTACGCAGATGCTTGCCAAGGGGCACGATTTCCGGAATCTGACGCTGGTCGGGGTGATGAATCCCGATGCGGCACTGTTCTCGCATGATTATCGCGCCAGTGAGCGCCTGTTTGCCCAACTGATGCAGGTGGGCGGCCGCGCAGGGCGACAGGCCGCGCAGGGCGAAGGGCGCAGCGAGGTGATTATCCAGACCCGGTATCCGCATCATCCGTTGTACCGGGCGCTGCTGAAACAGGATTATGAGGGCTTTGCCGCATCCCTGCTGGAAGAGAGCAGGCAGGCGGGCCTGCCGCCCTTTGCCTGCCAGGCGCTCCTGTGCGCGGAAGCGCCTCGCCTGGAGGACGCGCTGGCATTCCTGCATATGGCGGTACAGGGTGCGGATACCGCAGGAATATCCATGAACGATCCGGTGCCTATGGCCATGCAGCGCGTGGGGGGTATTGACCGCGCGCAATTACTGGTTGAAGCCGGTTCGCGCGCGCAGATGCAGCACTTCCTGAAAGCCTGGATGCTTCGCCTGCGGGAGCTTAAAACGCGTGTGAGATGGTATGTGGAAGTGGATCCGGTCGCCATCTGAGGCGGCAAGGGCCGCTTCAGACAGCGTGTGAGCGCATTTGACGCGAGGGATCAGGCGCTGACGGCTATTCCGGTTTTCGCAGGCAGGGTTACCTTGACGCGGGATGGCCGGGAGGTATCCGCATGGGCCAGTTTACCGGCGGTGGATTTTGAGGTGGTGGGCACCTTTTTGCCGAGAGAAACCAGCTTGAGGCGATGGTATTCCGCCAGCACTTTCTCGCCATACCCGAAATCATGGGAATAGGCCGCCGCGCCGACATAGCTTTTGAGACCGTTTCTGACAGAACCGCCGCGCGAGACGTATTCTTTCAGGATGGCCGCGCCGACCCGGATATTGATGATGGGATCCTTGGCCACTTCAACACCGCCGTGCGGCTCGAAACGCCTGGAATGCACTTTGGTCATGACCTGCATCAGACCCTGCGCGCCGACCGGGCTTTCCGCTTCGGGATTGAAGCTGGATTCAACCGCCATGACGGCCAGGATAAGGTGCGGGTCCAGTCCCATTTCGTGGGCGGCAAGGTAGGCCGCCGAGACAAAGAGTTCGGTGGATTCGGAATCAACCGGGTAACGTTTTGAAATCCAGTCCACCAGCCACTGCATTTCCTGCGGGTTGAAGGTGAAGGCGTCTTCTTCTTCCTGCCGCGTGATGGAGGCGGTGATGGTGGTGGGGCTGACCCAGTAACCCGCCTGGGTCAGACGGATAAGCTGCGCGGTGCTTCTTTTGGAAAGGAAAGGGAACCAGTCCAGGTAACGGACGCTGTGGAGCGTCAGGAAAAAAAGACCGATACCGATAATCAGGGCGGCGAGGCCCGAGAAAATAAAGATCCGGAGTTGCCGGGGCAAAAAGTAATCAGAAATTCTCTTGTGTGCTTGTGATTGATAATGCATGTATAAAACCTCCCGGATGCCAAACTGTGTGCATGTCAGCAGGGTATTGCCGTTTGCCGTGTGTTTCTGCTCCCGCCATTTTGTGGATAACGGGAAGGCGTCCGTTGTTACTCATAAAGCGCGGTCCTTTATCTTCAATCAGGTAGAAGAAGCTGACCGCCTGGATGTTGCGCCATACGCGTATTTCGCCTTCGAGAGACAAAAACGCCATTGGCTTGTCAGGGTGAAAATAAACTCCAACAGTAAAATGGTAAAACAATAATATAACGAGAAGTTAATATTTATTGAATCGCCGCATTTTAACGGCAGCGTTATATTCGGTCAATTATAAGCGATATGAAATTTTGAGGTATTTGGTTATAAAGCCCCCTCAATTTACCGCCACGCCCCGGAGATTGCCTGATTTGGCAAAATCATCCGCCTTATAAAAATACATTATATTTGTATAACGAA
>JAISIS010000042.1 GCA_031261905.1 Burkholderiaceae bacterium | reverse complement strand
AAAGACAAGTATGAATCCTGGCGTTATGCGCCACAGGTGTCGGCCCATACCCTGATTCTTATGGCGGAAAACGATGAGGTAATCCCCGCTGAAAGCACAAGACGGCTGCACGGGCTTTTTCATGCGGGAGTCGCAACCATGCGGGTTGTACCGGAGGCGCGGCACAACAGTATTTCATTTGCCGGGGCTTACCAAGACGCGCTTACTGGCTTTGTCAATGCGGGAACAGCCGACTGAACAACATGCCATCAATGTTAACAGCTTTCTTTTAGATATGTCTGTAACGCAATGTATTTAAACGGTTTCATTCAATCCGTTTTCCGACATGCGCAGGATGCGGTCGCATCGTCTTGCCAGTTCGGTATCGTGGGTGACTATCACAAAGGCGGTTCCGGTTTTGGCGGATAAATCCAGCATCAGATCAAAAATCTGCTGCGCGGTGGGCCTGTCCAGGTTACCGGTAGGCTCATCGGCAAGGACACAGGCAGGCTTTGTCACCAGCGCCCTTGCCAGTGCCACGCGCTGCCTTTCACCACCGGAAAGCTCGCCAGGACGATGCGTAACGCGATGCTCCAGCCCCGTACGCACCAGGATTTCCCTGGCGGCTTCACGCGCTTCCTCGCGGCCGAGGCGGCGAATCAACAGCGGCATGGCTACGTTATCCAGCGCGGAACATTCGGGAAGTAGGTGGTGCAACTGGTAAACAAGGCCCAGCGAACGGTTGCGGGCAAGCCCCCGCTCGGTTTCGTTCAGGCTGGCGAAATCCCTGCCATCAAGGCTTACGCTGCCTGTTGTCGGCGTATCCAGCCCGCCCAGCAGATGCAGGAGCGTGGATTTGCCTGATCCGGAAGCGCCGACAATGGCGACCCGCTGGCCTGGAAACACATCAAGGTGAATGTTTTTGAATACTTCAACGGCATACGCGCCCTGTGAAAAGGTTTTGCCCAGTTCCCGGCAGGAAAGGATTGCGTTACTCATAGCGCAGCGCCTCCGCAGGATTCACGCGCGAGGCGCTCCAGCTTGGGTACAGCGTGGCAAGAAACGCCAGCACAATGGCGCAGCCGCCCGTTGCCAGCACATCGCCCAGCCGCAGGTCCGAGGGCAACTGGCTGATCATGTACACGTCCTTAGGCAGGAAATGAAAACCGAACAGACGCTCGATAAAGGGCACGATGATGTCTATATTGGCGGCAATGAGGATGCCGCCTGTCACTCCGATGAGCGTGCCGAGGATACCGGCAATAGCCCCCTGGATCATGAAGATTTTCATGATGGAGCGCGGCGAAGCGCCCAGGGTCCGCATAATGGCGATATCCGCCTGTTTTTCGGTAACTGTCATCACCAGTGTGGAAACCAGGTTGAATGCCGCCACGGCGACAATCAGCAGCAGGATGATGAACATCATGCGCTTTTCCACCTGGACGGCGGCAAACCAGTTGCGGTTCATTTTTGACCAGTCGCGCACCAGCAAATCGCTGTTATGCAGCTCTATGGCAATGTCCCTGGCGACCACGGGCGCCTGATACATATCCCGTATGCGAAGCCTGAGGCCATTGGGCGCTTCCTGACGGAACATTTTCATGCCATCTTCCATGCTGATAAAAGCCTGCCCGGTATCCAGCAGGTGATGGCCCACATCAAAGATGCCCGATACGGTAAATTGCTTCAGACGCGGAATCATGCCTGCGGGCGTCATCTGGCCCTGCGGTGCGACCAAGGTAACCCTGTCGCCCTTGAAAAGGCGAAGCTGCCTGGCGAGGCCAACGCCAACGACGATATTGAAGCTGCCCGGTTGCAGGCTGTTGAAACTGCCTGATTTAAGTTGTCTGGCCACATCGGAAACATGCACCTCTTCCGAAGGTACCACGCCGCGCACGATCACACCCTGTACCCGGTCAAAACGGGTCAGCATGGCCTGCGCCATCACATAGGGCGCGGTACCCTTCACTTCGGGATTTTTCATGACTTCCTGGGCCGTCTGGCGCCAGTTCGGCAAGGAACCGTGGGTATCGTATATCTCAATATGCGGCAGCACGGAAAGCATCTTGTCGCGCACTTCCTTCTGGAAGCCGTTCATGACGGACATCACCACAATCAGGGCAGCCACACCCAGCGCGATACCCGCCATGGATATCAGCGAGATGAACGAAATGAAACGATTGCGCCCGCTTTTGCGGGCGGAACGAATGTACCGCAAACCTACCAGCCACTCATACGGCAATCTGGAAAATACGCTCAAGTTAAACTCTTCAATGTAAACCCTCTCCCAAGACAGCAAGTTTGCCATAGAATCCACTTATATTTCCGCTGCAATCCACCGCCATCCGGCATAGTCAAGCGAAACAATAACTTACAGCAGCTTCGGCAGCGAGTTAGTCCATATCAATCCCCTACAATCCACCCTAATCCGGAGATTTTTGGGGTAACGGATGGGGTAACGGACTTCCAGTATCGCTTGATTTTCAAGTAAAATGGCACGATCAAAAATGGAATTTTGCTCCATGGTTGACGAAGGATAAAGGTTATGTGGAATCTTCGCAAGGAGCCACAGTCAGACAAAATATTGAGCCACCTCAAAAACCACATCTTCCCATATATTGGCAAACGCCCCATCACCAAAATAACAGCATTGGAATATCTAGCTGTCTGCCAGAAACCTGACGTAGCAAGGTTATTACGAGTCATTCATGTGCACTATTTTACGGGAGGGTTACAGCTCCCACTTAGTGCCGATTGAGTCGCAATAGAGGGTTA
>JAISIS010000030.1 GCA_031261905.1 Burkholderiaceae bacterium | reverse complement strand
CGACTCCAACGCCAATGCACAGAGCAGAAGCTGTGCCTGCCCTCGCGCCTTTACCCGTTGTACGGGAAGCGCAGCACTCTGCGCAGCAGGCAGTACACAACCCCGCCGCGCCAGCCCGGAAAACGCCTGCGGTTTCCACAGAAGTCGTGGATACACGCTTAAAGCACGTAATGAGCGAATTGCGCTCCATGCGCAGCATGTTTGAAACCCGGCTTGCCGAGATTTCATGGGGAAGCCGTCAGGAACGCGAACCCTTGCGCGCCGATCTGATGCGCGGGATGCTCTCGGCCGGATTCAGTCCCGGCATGGCGCGCTATCTGGTTGAACACCTTCCGGAGCAGGAGAAGGCCGATGGCGGTATGCGCTGGATTTGCCGCGCCCTTGAGCGTAATCTGATGACAGTCGGCAACGAGGATGCACTGCTGGACAAAGGCGGCGTTTACGCCCTGGTTGGCCCGACCGGTGTGGGAAAGACCACCACCACCGCCAAACTGGCCGCCCGCTTTGTCATGCGGCACGGCGCGGGGAAACTCGCGCTGATTACCACAGACGGTTATCGTATCGGCGGCTTTGAGCAACTGCGCATATACGGCAAAATCCTGGGCGTGATGGTGCACTCGGTCAAAGAGCAGGCGGATTTACGCATTGCGCTGGATGAACTGAGAGGCAAATACACCGTGCTGATTGATACCGTAGGCATGAGCCAGCGCGACAGGATGGTGGCTGACCAGATCGCCATGCTCTCCAACACCGGCAAGGACGTCAAACGCCTGCTGTGCCTTTCCGCCACTTCCACGGGAGAAACCCTTAACGAAGTAGTCAGCGCCTACAAGGGCAATGGCCTGGCGGGTTGCATCATGACCAAGACGGATGAAGCCGCAACCATCGGCAACGTGCTTGACGTCATCATCCGCCAGAAGCTGATGCTATACTACGTGGCAAACGGCCAGCGCGTGCCGGAAGACCTTGAAGTCGCCAATGCGGGCGCGCTGATCCGTCAGGCATTTGGCGCGAAGAAACAAACGAAAGCCTATACCTTTGATAACGACGAATTGCCGATGGTCGTTGCGCATTCACTTCAGGCCATGAGGCCGGAACGCGCGCAAAGGGCTGCGCGTGGTTAGTTTTTCCTTTGACCAGGCCGAAGGATTAAGACGCCTGCTGGGAGAACCCCGGCAGCGCGTCTATACCTTTTTATCCGCACTGCCTTCCCGGCAGAAGAATCCGCTGCTCTTCAATCTTGCCGCCTCGCTTGCACGCTCCTGCGATAACGTCATGCTGTTTGACGCCACCTGCTCGCGCGAAGGGACAGGGTACTATCAGGGGCAACATCCCGGTCTTACCCTGGCGGAAGCCGTGTGGGGCGGCCATGCTGTGGGCGGCGCCCTTCACCGTGTGCCGCAGGGCTTTGATCTCGCCTGCCTTGCCGGGAGCGCCGCTGAAACAGACCAGGAGGATTTTTGCGTACTGGCGCAGGCTTTTGAATCAGTCATTGCGCATTCGGAAGTCGTACTGATAGATGCCGGGCCGGATCAGGCGGAAGCCTTCCTGCCGCTGACGCCGGAAAACGCGCTCGTGCTGCTGGCGGGAGACAGCGAAAACGCCATCAAGGAAGCCTATATGCTGATCAAGCAGATGGCCGGTCGTTTTGGACGCATGCCCTTTGGTGTGCTAGTATCCGGAGATGAGGAGAATCGCTCGCGGGCTATTTTCCGCAACATGGCGCAAACAGCCGCGCAATACCTCGGCGTACAATTGCATTTCATGGGGTATGTGCCGAAAGATGATCACATGGCCCGGGCCGTCAGTCTGGGCCGTTCTGTGGTGGATGCTTTCCCTATGGCCTTGTCGTCATGTGCTTTAAGGCGCGTTGCGGGCGCGTTTTCCGATAGTGGGCATGACGAACATGGGTACAGAATGGCTGGTGCATGACGCATGTACAACATACAGGGTAAATCTAACAGAAACCAGCTTCTGATTCAGCATGCGCCCCTGGTAAAGAAACTGGCGCATATGATGAGGGCGAGGCTGCCTCCCAGTGTGGAGGTTGATGACCTCATTCAGGCCGGCATGATCGGCCTTCTGGATGCCGCCAGCCGCTATGAGGAAGTGCATGGCGCCCAGTTTGAGACTTACGCGATGCAGCGCATACGCGGATCCATGCTGGACGAGCTTCGCAGCAACGACTGGATGCCGCGCGGCATGCGGCAAAACATGCGCAAGATAGAAGACGCCATCCACACCCTGCAACAGCGCCTGGGGCGGGCGCCTGCCGAATCCGAAGTGGCCAGGCAACTGAACCTTTCCGTCAAGGCCTATCAGGATTTGCTCTTTGATGGCGCGGGCCATCAACTGGTTTATTACGAAGATTTTTTTGATGCCGAATCCAGCGAGCACTTTCTGGACAGGCATACAACAGAGATGGCGGAAGATCCCCTGCAGATGCTCATGGACAGCGGTTTCCGTCAGGCGGTGATTGACGCCATCGAGGCCTTGCCGGAGCGGGAAAAGCTGTTGATGGGGCTGTACTATGAACAGGAAATGAATCTGAAAGAAATTGGCGCTATTATGGGAGTGACGGAATCCAGGGTCAGCCAGTTGCACAGCCAGGCAATTGCGCGTATGCGCGTCAGGTTAAAGGAGCTTATGTGGACTGGGGAAGCATAGCCGGTATTATTCTCGGTATTGGCGCGGTTCTTCTTGGGCAGATCATGGAAGGCGGCCATCTCGCCTCACTGCTTCAGCCGGCGGCTTTTGTCATCGTCGTTATGGGCACAATGGGCGCGGTGGTTCTGCAATCCGGTTTTGCGGTTTTCTGGCGCGGGATCAAGCTCATCCGTCTGGTTTTCATGCCGCCCGAAGATGATTACGCGCGGTTGCAGACCGATATAGGGCGCTGGAGCATGATAGCCTGGCGTGACGGCACTCTGGCGCTGGACGGCCAGATCAGCCAGATCAGGCATCCCTTTGCCCGCACAGGGCTTCGCCATGTAGTTGACAATGTTGACCCTTCCAAACTGCGCAGCCTGCTGGAAACCGAAATCCAGGTATTTGAGGACAACTGGAAGCCGCCTATCCGCATATGGGAATCAGCTGGCGGTTATTCGCCCACCATCGGCATCCTGGGCGCGGTGATGGGGCTTATCCATGTGATGGAACACCTCACCGACCCCACCAAACTGGGGGAGGGCATTGCCGTTGCCTTTGTCGCCACCATTTACGGGGTAGGCTTTGCCAACCTGGTTTTCCTGCCCATCAGCAACCGCCTGCGGGCCTGGCTGGCGCGGGAAGTGGCAAAACGCGAGATGATGCTGGAAGCCTTTGCCGGTATGCTGATGGGAGAGCATCCACGCATGATTGCCGAAAGGCTGGCTATTTTTGCCGCCAAACCCCGATGACGGATTGCGGATACTGCTATGGCACGCAAGAAACGTGAAGAAGAGCATGACGATCCTGCAAGATGGCTGGTTTCCTACGCCGACTTCATCACCCTGCTTTTTGCCTTTTTTGTGGTGATGTACGCCATCTCTTCCGTAAACGAAAACAAGTACCGTGAACTGAGCCAGTCGGTCAGCTCCGCCTTTGGCATCAAGACCGCGCCGATTGTCGCAGTGAACGACCCTCCTCCCAAAGCCGCGCCGCCCCCCATTATCCGTCCTTTCAGGAAACCACCTTCCACCAGGGCCGAAATCCGCAAGGAGCGCGAGAAGATGACGGCGATAGGGAACAACCTGATGAAAGTCCTTTCCCCGCTCATACATGAAGGCAAGGTCAAGGTCGTGCAAAACGCGCGCGGCGTGAATGTGGAAATCAATGCCAGCGTACTCTTCGCGCCTGCCGAGGCGAGCCTTTCCGGGCAATCCGAAACCGTACTGCGGGCGGTTGCACGCATCCTGAAAGACGAGCCGAACGATATCAAGGTGGAAGGTTTTACCGACAATATCCCCATCCGTTCTTCCCAGTATCCTTCCAACTGGGAGCTTTCCTCCGCCCGCGCCAGCAGTGTGGTGCGCCTTTTCATTGAAGAAGGCATTGCCGAAAACCGTATGGTCGCCATCGGACATGGCGCGAATGATCCCATCGGCGGGAACGATACGCCCGAAGGCCGCTCGCGCAACCGCCGCGTTTCCCTGATGGTGCAATCCATGATCCCGGAAACCGTCACCGAAATCCCGCTCAAACACCCCCGCGAATAGGCCTGGCGCCTTTCGTTTCATCATCAACACCCTGAAACGCTGCCCGCGCTTTTTTAAAGCTACCTTTCTCCTTATAGTGTGCGTTAATTCCAGCCCCTTGATTTTATTGGGGAATTTTTTGAAAATTTTGAAAAACCTGACCAAGTAGACTAAGTCTACTTGACCAAGTTGCGTAATTCATTGAATTTATTGGCAAATATTTTTGGAGGGCATCTTTTTTATTACGATTAACGTAATGCGGGCGCAAACAGGGAATTATGTAGGAGCGACCGTCCCCGGTCGCCCGGAAACATTATTAACACTTCACTATTTACCTGCACGGTTAAACCACCTATCATGTAACACAATTGCAACAATCAATAAAATAGCATGAGGTGTTATATTGCGCCTGATGGCGGAAAACATCCCGGACAACAGATAAAGATATGGTCAATTTATATGGTAAACTTGACAGAGCGGAACAGCTCACAGCTCACAGCTCGCAGCTCACAGCTCACAGCTCACAGCTCACAGCTCACAGCTCACAGCTCACAGCTCACAGCTCA
>JAISIS010000100.1 GCA_031261905.1 Burkholderiaceae bacterium | reverse complement strand
GTTCCGGCAATCGAGGCGCAATCGTCAGCTCTGTCATGACGCTCATATTCTTCCCAGGCTTCGGGTAATCCCTGGTAAGCAACGCATCCGCCCAGCAACAGGGCGATGATGATGACAGGAAAGCTGCGCGCCTTGAACATAATGACTATGCCGGGAGTCTGACGGTGGCCGGTTCACCGGCAAGCGCGTATCGGGTGGCTTTTGTAATGCGGATATCGGCAAATTTTCCTGCCGTCACCAGTGAATCGTCCGGCACGGTGATATGCACGACCCGGTTTCCGGCGGTGCGGCCCTGGAACTGCGCAGGGTTTTTCTGCGAGCGGCCTTCAACCAGTACCCGTTCCACAGAACCGACCATCGCTTCATTATGGCGGCGGGTTTGCTCGTCAATTTTCGCTTGCAGCCGTTGCAGCCTTTCCTTGCGCACCTCCAGCGGAATGTCCATCGGCAGGGAAGCAGCTGGTGTACCGGGGCGCGGGCTGTAAAGAAAGCTGAAACTGTTGTCAAAATCAGTTTCGTCAATAAAGCGCATCATGGCCTCGAAATCCTCATCGGTTTCACCGGGAAAGCCCACGATAAAATCGCTGGAGACCAGCAGATCAGGCCGTACGGCACGCAGACGGCGGATGAGCGATTTGTATTCCATTGCGGTATAGCCGCGCTTCATGGCCGCCAGTATGCGGTCAGAACCGTGCTGGGCGGGCAGGTAAAGATGGCTTACCAGTTCGGGTACCCGCTCATATGCCTTAAGCAGACGGTGGGTGAATTCGCGCGGATGACTGGTGACATAGCGGATGCGTTCAATGCCGGGAATCGCCGCAACCTGCTCAACAAGCAGGGCAAAGTCCGCTTTTTCACCGCTGGCTGTCACGCCGCGCCAGGCGTTTACGTTTTGTCCCAGCAGCAGGATTTCCTTTACTCCCTGCTCGGTCAGCCCGGCAATTTCGGTCAGTACATCGGCCAGCGGACGCGAGACTTCACGACCCCGCGTGTACGGCACAATACAGTAACTGCAAAATTTGCCGCAGCCTTCCATAATAGTGACCGAAGCTGTTGGCGCGTCCACTTTTGCGGGAGGCAGATGGTCAAACTTTTCGATTTCAGGGAAGCGCGTATCAATCTGGGCTTCGCCGGTACGGTGGAAGGCCTCGATCATGGCGGGCAGCCGGTGCAGTGTTTGCGGGCCGAAAACCAGATTCACGTAAGGCGCGCGGCTAATAATATCCTCACCTTCCTGTGAAGCGACACAGCCTGAGACGCCGATCAGGAGATCAGGCTTTGCGCCCCTCAGCTTCCGGATGCGGCCCAGGTCGGAAAACACTTTCTCCTGCGCCTTTTCACGGACAGAGCAGGTATTCAAAAGCACCAGGTCGGCTTCTTCCATGATGTCCGTTCTGGCATAGCCGCCCCCGGCTTCCAGCAGATCCAGTGTCCGCGCGGAATCATATTCGTTCATCTGGCAACCGAAGGTGCGGATAAAGACTTTCTTTTGCATGTTACGGTGATATTTGTCTGACAGTTTTTCAGACCTCCATGATGGATGCCATCATACCAAAAGTAAAGCCATGCGCCGCCCGGAAAAGGCGGGGCGTTTTGTTTTGTACGCGCATCAGCGAAAAACTGATACTATTTTGCTGTCATATGCTGTCGGAAAGATCAAACATACTTGCCGCTTATTCTGTTTCCATAGGGGAGGGGAAGACATGAAGTGCATCAAACGGTGGTTTTTCCGGCCCGGCGCAGTTAAGCGGGTTTCGGGCCTGTTGCTGTTGTTTTGTTGCCTTGCGCCGCCAGTTGCATCATACGGAGCATGTACCGAGGTAATGGCGGAAACGCTGGTGCGGCAAAACCTGGATATGCGACTGCGTTTTTTGAGAGGTTCCAAACGAATGCCGGTGTATGAGGCTGCGGCTGCCGAAGAATCGGCGCGTATATTGCAGTTCATCGCTGACAAGAATTGGGGTGGCGTGTGCAAGTCGGTTTACCTGGTGATCGGAATCGCAGATGATGTGCTTGCCGGTGGCGACGGCAAGACGAAACCTCTCAGGAAGCCGTGGAACCAATGCACACCGGAAAGGATGTTTGCGCTCGAAGGGGAGTATGACGTCATTTGCCGTCCCGACAGGCGGATTGATAATTGCTCCCGGAGGGCGTTGATGCCGCCGAGAAGAGAGGCGGTCAAGCTGAAGTCGCTGGCAAATACGGGGAATATTGATCCTGCCCGGTATGTGGACCGGATGTGCGATTTATATACGGAATTGCTGCGGATTCTTCGTGAATGACAATTCTGCCGCGAGAAAAGGAGAAAAGATGATGACCGGGAGAATAGGGCGGGCGCTTGCTGTCATATGGCTGGCTGTTTGTATGATGCCGCTGGCGCATGCCGCCTGTACGCAGGATGATCTGGAGGACCGTCTTTCCCCGGCCTTGCAGTACCGGCTGCGTTGCCTGGATGGACTGGGCAGGTTGGATGTGTTCCGGGTGGCGGCAACGCCGCATACCGAGCGGATTTCGGCTGCACGCCTTGGTAATGCATCTGCGCATCAGGTATTGACGGTAATGTGCCG
>JAISIS010000189.1 GCA_031261905.1 Burkholderiaceae bacterium | reverse complement strand
TTTGCCATCGCCTTGCCTGGTCAGCATGAGGATACACCTGTCTGGTTGCCTATTGACGCCAAATTCCCGATGGAGGATTACCAGCGTCTTCTGGATGCGCAGGAGGCCGGAGACGCTGCGGCTGCGGAAGAGGCCGCCCGCGCGCTGGAAAACCGCCTGAAGGCCGAGGCAAAGAGTATCCGCGAAAAATATATCGCGCCACCACATACCACGGATTTTGCACTGCTTTATCTGCCAATAGAGGGGCTGTATGCCGAGGCCTTGCGCCGCCCCTCACTGGCTGATACGCTTCAGCGCCAGTGGCGCGTGAACCTGGCGGGGCCAACCACGCTTGCGGCGCTTTTGAACAGCCTGCAAATGGGCTTTCGCACGCTGGCTATTGAGCAGCGCTCGGCGGAAGTGTGGGCGGTGCTGGGAGCCGTCAAAACGGAATTCGGTAAATTTGGCGAGGCGCTCGCGCATACCAAAAAGAAATTGCAGGAAGCCAGCAGCAGTATCGAAAAAGCCGAAACGCGCACACGTGTGCTTTCGGGCAAACTCAAAACGGTTGAGGCGCTGCCGTCAGGGCAGGCGCAGCAACTGCTGGAAACAGATGGCCTTCCCGATATGGAAAGCGACTGAACTCCGAAACAATGGATAAGCATTGACCTCCGTTTTGAAAAATATTGCATTTCTAAACAAATTGGCATGATTCTTGCTTAAAATAGATTGGGAGTATTTTTATTTACTTGTTGTTTTTTCACTATCTGGAGGAAGGATGCAATCAATGAAGAAGAACCTGATCGCGGTCGCAGTACTGGCCGCTTTTGCCGGTGTCGCGCACGCGCAGAGTAATATACAGATTTATGGTCTGCTGGATACCGGCTACATCAAGGAAGGCGGTACTGATGCCCGCATGGGCAGCAAAACGGAAAGCCGTATCGGTTTTATGGGAAGCGAGGATCTTGGCGGTGGTATGAAAGCAACTTTCCAGTTGGAAAAACGCTTTAATCTGAATGATGGCACTCTTTCCGGATCAACCACTGCAGATACCAACAGTGCCAGAAACACCTGGAATGCCGATGACGGGCTGCACGGGCGCGCAAACGGCGAGGACTGGAAAGGCGCCGCCAACCTGGGGCTTTCCGGCAACTGGGGCGCTATCCGTTTTGGCCGTGTCGCCAATATCGGGACGGAATATTACAACGCGATTGATCCTTTCGGGGAATACAGCGTAGGCGACAGCTTTACCGGTTCGGGCGGTATGCTCTATTCAGAACATTTCAGTAACCATGTTCGCTATGACAGTCCGGATTTTGCCGGCTTTTCCTTTGGCGTGGGCTTTGTTCCGAAATCGGACGATGACACAATCGGTGAGGTTTTTGGCAAACGCAACAATTATGGCTGGGATGTCGGTATGCGCTATGCAAGAGGGCCACTCCTGTTGCTGGCAACGCACTCGCGCCTAGCGGATTCCAACAGTTCCCAGGCATGGAACGTTGGCGCGGCATATACCTTTGGCGATGTGACCGTATCCCTTGGATACCAGCGCACAGATGCCAAGCTCAATTACTTTACCTACGCCAACAGCGCCTATTCCCAGTATGACAAATACGCCGCCAATGGCTCCAAACAGAAGGAAGCCATACTGGGCGTCAAATGGAATATTGGCCCGGGAACGGTGGATTTGTCATATAACTATGCCAATTACCAGCAGGGAAGTTATGACGAGGATGCCTGGAAACTGGCGGCGGGTTACACCTATAACTTTTCCAAACGGACAGCTATCTACGGCATGGTTTCCTATACGCAGGCCGATGACGAAATGGTTGGAGCGGTATATAACACCAACCATGCATGGCGCGAGTCGGTGGCGGCCTTCCAGGTTGGCATGACGCACAGATTCTGATGTTTAACACCCCTCTTTGGAAATGACGTGAAGTATTGTTGCTAACTTGTTTATTTATATGCTTTATTAGGTCTTCAGCCAGAGAGGGGTGTGCGACTGTTGTTTTTGTTTATAATTTACTTTGTGTTGTTTTTTGCGTTTTTTCAGAGTGAAGGTGGTAGTATGTCAGGTGGTTAGATGTAAATGGGCTGCAATGTAGCCCGCAATGTTTATGCGACAGCAACCACATGCCGATAAAAAACCAGCTATCTCCAGGGCAACCCTGTTGTTTGTTATATTCAGCCTGTCCTGGATTATTGCTTTCTCCATCGCCGTAGCAGAGGCGGACGACCATCATCATCTGCATGTCCTGATAGTGGGCAGCCTGTCATACCTTTTGTTTGCGGCGGGTTACTTCATCTATTACCGGATACAGGAGATAGCGGACCGCAAAAGAGATGATGAGCGTATTTATCGTCTGAATCAGTTTTATGCCGCGCGCTGTTTCTGCAGCAGAGTCATGGCAAGCTCCCGCAGCCCGGACGAAATGTTTCGCAAAATCTGTCATGCCATTGTTGAATATGCAGACATGACAGTCGCATGGGTCGGCTGGCTCAATCCTCACGATGATGCCGTATATCCCATCAGTTCGTACAGCCGCTTTCCAAATATCGTTGAACTGTTGCAGTTACTTAAGCTCAGTGTGGATGAAACGGCGCCTGGCGGAAAAGGAGCGGTAGCTACTGCCCTGCGGGAGCACCATCCGGTCTGGACGCCTGATATCGGGAAAATCCTGTACGAGGAACAGCCGGATAGCTGGAAAACCGCCATTACCAGCCTAAATATCCGCTCTATAGCGGCATTGCCTTTAAAGCAGAATAACATTCTGTATGGCGCGCTGTGCGTGTATTCGGATGTGCCCAATGCCTTTGATAATTCGGTACAGGATTTGATGACGGATCTGGTTTCCGATATTGATTTTGCACTGGGACATTTTGTGCATGAAGAGCAACTGCAGCTTTCCGCGCAGATCATTGAGCAAAGCAGCGAAGGGCTGATACTGCTGGATAACAGCGGCAGGATTGTAATGGTTAACGCTGCGTTTACCATGATTACCGGCTACGGGTTTGATGAAGTCAGAGGAAAGCCGCCGGATATTTTATCTTCCGGCATCCATGAAAAGGATTTTTATACCGCCATGTGGAATTCCGTGAACGAAGGAGACATGTGGCAGGGCGAGGTATTCAATCGCCGAAAGGATACCTCAATCCATCCTGTATGGCTTTCCATCAAGGCCATGCGTGATGATAATGGAATACTGACGCATTACATTATCCGCTTTACTGACGTAACGAAACACAAGGAAGTGGAAGAAAAGGCGCAATGGTTTTCGCATTTTGACGCGCTGACGGGCCTGCCAAACCGGATATTGCTGCGTGAGCGTTGCCGCATGGCGCTAAGCATGGTCCAGCGAAAGAGTGAGTCGTTGGGCATGATGCTCATTGATCTGGATAACTTCAGGAATGTCAATGATTCCCTCGGCCATGATATGGGGGATCATCTGCTCAAGCAATTTGCGAATCGCCTGCGTAATGTGGTGCGTGAGCAGGATACCGTTGCGCGTATTGGCGGTGACGAGTTTGTGCTGCTTTTGCCCGGTGCGGATACCGATGCCGCGGCGTTTCTTGCCGAACGGCTGATCAGCGTGGCGGCGCAGTCTTATACGATTGATGGTAATGAGATCAGCCTGACCACTTCCATCGGTATTGCCCTGTATCCCTGTGACGGCACTGATTTTGATATGCTTTTACGCAATGCGGATACCGCCATGTACCGCGCAAAGGAGAGTGGGCGCAACGATTACTGTTTCTTTACCGAGGAAATGCAGACCAGATCAACGCGCCGTCTGCAACTGGACAGCGCCATGAGGCGGGCGCTGGAACGCAACCAGTTTACCGTTTACTACCAGCCGAAGATGTCGTTAAAAGATGACCGTATTGTGGGTTTTGAAGCACTGCTCAGGTGGAATCATCCGGAACTGGGTCCCATTTCTCCGGTGGAATTCATCCCCATTGCAGAGAATAACAGCGAGATACTCATCATTGGCGAATGGGTGATGCGTACGGCGGCAAGGCAAATCAGGGAATGGCTTGATAAGGGGTTTGCTAATCTTTCAGTGGCGGTGAATCTGTCCGTTGTGCAATTTCGTCATCCACGCCTTGTTGAGGTTATTCTGGATATTCAGGATGAATTCAAACTGCCGCCGGAGTGTCTGCATGTGGAACTGACGGAAGGCGTTGCCATGACTAATACGATGGCGGCCATTACCGTGATGGATGAGCTTAACCGGCATGGCCTGTGTATTTCCATTGATGACTTTGGCACCGGCTATTCCTCGCTGGCTTATCTCAAACGTTTCAGTGTTTACAGCCTCAAGATAGACCGTTCTTTTGTCAAGGATATTCCGGCGGATGCCGATGACATGGCAATCATTGATGCGGTGATTTCCCTGGCGCAAAGCCTTGGCATGGTGACGATCGCGGAAGGGGTGGAAACCGAAGAGCAACTGGCGTTTTTGAGGGAGCGCGGTTGTGCGGAGATACAGGGGTATCTGCTTTCCCGTCCCATCCCGGCTGAAAACATACCGGCCTTCCTGGTTGAGCACGAACTGAAAAGAAACCTTTCCTACTGAACGAGGAAATACGGTAATCTCAGGGAAGCACCTTGCCCGGATTCATCAGATTTCTCGGGTCAAAAACTGCTTTTATTTTCTTCATCAACGCGATTTCAGCTTCGGATTTATGCCGCGCAAGTTCCTCGCGTTTTAAAGCGCCCAAGCCATGCTCTGCGGAGATGCTGCCGCTGAAACGGGCAACGCTGTCATACACGATCCGGTTGATTTCCTTGCTGTCGGCAAGAAAAACCTCATCGGGCATGTCTTCCGGCGCGCTCACGTTGTAGTGCAGACTGCCATCGCCAAGGTGGCCGAATGTCACCATACGGCAACCAGGGAAGCGTGCTTGCAGCAAGTGATCTGTTTCCGTAATAAAGGACGGAACAGAAGAAACCGGCAGGGAGATGTCATGCTTGATGTTCATGCCTTCCATGGCCTGGGCAGCGGAAATATTTTCGCGCAGTTGCCACATGTTCTGCGATTGCGCGATAGACTGG
The DNA here is from genome assembly GCA_031261905.1 of Burkholderiaceae bacterium. Lineage (GTDB taxonomy): Bacteria > Pseudomonadota > Gammaproteobacteria > Burkholderiales > Burkholderiaceae_D > Oxalobacter. The sequence goes on along the minus strand of JAISIS010000189.1, from coordinate 2,391 downwards.
GCCACCGCAGCATCCAGAATGATTTCTTCTTCCAGGGCGTATTCAAGAAAAGACTCCAGCATGGTGATGGCATGATGTTCCGATTCGCTGTCGGAAAGCTCAATCAGGGTATATTGCTCATACATAGGCGGCAGCGGGGTACGAAGCGAGGGAAAATGCTTTAAAACCAGCTCGGTCGCGTATTTTGAAAGCAGTTCAAAGGCAGTCAATGACGTGCCGCAATATCGCTGGGCAATATTCAGGAGTTCCAGCGCGTTGCCGGGTGTTGACATGGCGGCAATGGCCGTCAGTCTGGTTTTAGGTGGCGGATACAATTTCAGGACAGCGGCGGTAATGACGCCCAGTGTGCCTTCCGCGCCGATAAAAAGATCGCGCAGGTCATAACCGGTATTGTCCTTTCTCAGGCTTCGCAAGCCATCCAGTACGTCGCCTTCACCTGTTACGGCTTCCAGTCCCAGACACAGTGCTCTTGCCGTGCCATAGCGCAGTACGGCGGTGCCGCCCGCGTTGGCCGAAAGGTTCCCGCCAATCGTGCAGGAACCGGAAGAGGCCAGCGATAGCGGGAAAATGCGCCCCGCATCTTCCGCAGCGTTGTGGATATGGTCAAGAATACAACCGGCTTCCGCCGTGATGGTGTTATTGGCGGCATCCACTTCCCGCACCCGGTTCAGACGCACCAGGGAAAGTACAATGGCTTTGCCGGAATCATCCGGCACACTGCCCAGTACCAGCCCTGTATTGCCTCCCTGTGGCACCAGCGGCACATAGTAATGGTTGCAAAGGCGGACAATTTCCGCCACTTCCGCCGTTGTCGAAGGCTTGACAACGGCCAGGGCGCTTCCTGTAAAGCGTTTGCGGCACTCGGTGACGAACGGTTGCATCTGTTTTTCATCCGTTATCACATAATCGGCGCCAACAGCTTCTTCGCACGCTTTAAGAAAACTCCGTTTGAACATAAAGACTCCGGCAACAAACCGCTTTTACAGTGGGGGGGTAAGAAATTATTATGCTATTTTGCCTCATAAATGTAACACTTTGTGACGAATTGATCACGGGAATACATGTACAGGGAGAGGGAAGCTTGCGTTAAACTGATGCCAGGAAGGGAGGAAATTGAACGGATGAGCGAAGCGGACGAACCACAATCCGGAAACCGGCTTTGGCAGAGGTTTGTCATGCTGGTGCAGTATGTCTATCGCCGCGTTGACGAAGAACAGTTGACGCAGGTGGCGGGCAATATCACCTATACCCTGATACTCGGTCTTGTGCCGGCAGTTGCAGTGGCGCTTGCTATTTTCACCCGTTTCCCGCAGTTCGAGATTATGCGGAAAATGCTGGAAATTTATTTCACGCGCGGCATGATTCCTCCCGGCATGGGCAAAAGCATTCTGGAAAATCTGAGTGTTTTTGCGGACAAGGCCGCGCATATTTCCATCATCAGTACGCTGGCTATGGTGTTTACCACGGCCATGATGTTCAACCTGATAGAAACCACCTTCAACCGCATCTGGGGAGTGCTGGAGCCGCGCCCCATTATCCGGCGCGTCATTATCTACATTTTTATCGCCGTACTTGGCCCCCTGATGCTGGGCAGTTCACTTTATCTGAGTTCATATTTGTATCTGGCCGGGCGCGGCATAGTCGGGCAACTGCCTTACGTAAAGGGGATATGGCCCATCTTTTTTCTGGGAGTGATTTCAACAACGGCTTTTTCCTGCCTGTATCGTTTTGTTCCGTATCGCAGGGTGTTGTGGCGGGATGCCTTCTGGGGCGCGCTGTTTGCTTCCATCGCCTTTGAGGTGGCGAAACGCCTCTTTGCCATGTTCGTGATGCAATTTGCCACATACCAGAAAATCTATGGCGCGATTGCCATCATTCCCATGTTTTTGCTCTGGCTTTACGTAAGCTCGCTGATTATGCTGGCAGGCGCGGTGATTACCTCCCTGCTGCCGGATTTCAGAAGCGGACGCTGGCGGCGCACCGTCACGCCCGGCAGCCAGTTTGCCGATGCGCTTTTTATTATCCGCGCCCTTTACGATGCGCGTGCCGAGAAAAACGCGGCGCTTGACTGGACGCGCCTGCAAGGCCAAGCCAGCCTTTCCAGCGCCGAACTGGAAGGGATATTGCTGTCCATGCAGGAACGCAACTGGGTAAGGCATATCCAGCGGCATCTCGGCATTAACTTCAAACGCCGCCGCAGAAGTATCCGGCGGGCGCTGGATGAATGGAAATGGGTTGGCGATGCGGCCAAAATTACGCTGGCCGATGTTTATGCGCAGTTTGTTTTTCAGCCGGAAGAAACCGATGCGCTTTCGCAAAAAATTGCCGGTTTGATTGAGAAAAATCTTGATCAGACCCTGACTGATTATTTCGAGGAACAGGACAGGAATC
>JAISIS010000175.1 GCA_031261905.1 Burkholderiaceae bacterium | reverse complement strand
ATTGCTGCTTCCATAGCAGGTGTTTAATGCCAAAAAATCCCACTACAACAATGATGACAAGAGCTATTGCCAGGCTTGCTTTTTTGCGTATGGACATAATGATCCTTTAGCGTTCTTTGTGAAACGAGCGGTACAGGGCGGAACCTTTTTTCATTTCCTGTTCGTAGTATTCAATTCCTGTAGTTTCCAGAAGTGTTTTTGTCTGTGTATGGAAAAGCGATGTTCCGATGCCGAAGCGCCCGTCAGGCAGGCGCGCGCCAACAGCCTCCAGAAGCGTTGGCGCCATGTCGAAGGAGGCAAACACGCGGTGCTGGTCATGCGGTTTCAGCACAGGAACCGGATTGATGAATACATTATATGTTTCACGTTCCCATTTGGATTCGGGCAGGGAAATATCGCCGAAGCTGTCCTGCATGATGGGATGATCACCCATAAGGACGATGGTGGTATGAGAGGCAAACGGCTGTGCCATGGCCCAGCGTGCAAAATCGTAAGCCATCGCGTCCGCGCTGATTATGCAATCCCGCATGTCGTTATATTTCTGTGCGGTTCGGTCGCTTTCGCACAGGTTGGTGTGCGTATCCATGGTTTGCATAACAAACACAAAGGGCTTGTCCGTTGGCATGGAGACCAGTTGCCGTTTCGCCGCATCAAAGACGGTTGCATCAAAAACGCGGCGGGATTTTCCCTCAACAAAGCGTTCCTCTTCGCCACCGACTCTTTTTCTTTGCAGTTCATCGGGCGAGGCATGTTCCCGGAACCAGGTAAAGTCAATGATCTTTGTTGAAGGCGCGTGGGTGGAAAACATGGCATTTTGCCCGGCAAAGCGCCCGTTTGTTCCCAGCATAAAGAACAGGCGGTAGCCGTTTTTCTCAAAAACGGAGAGTATGGAATGGGCGGAAGGCAAAAAAGAGTTGCCCAGCACATTGCCCTGTATGCCGTCCGGCTTGTGCAGCGGCAGGCCGAGTGTAAAACCGGTTAGCGCTGCTACAGTCCAGTCTGTGCCATTGACCGGTTTATAGCCATAAAACGAAAGATATTCGTTCCGCAAAGCCGAGAGCTTCGGCATGAGCTTTTCGCCCATCAGCTTTTCGTTGTTGAAGGTTTCCTCGATAGATTCCAGCTCAATGAGGATGAGGTTGTTTTTCCGGCTGAAAACAACATCTTCGGGATGCACCGATTTATACCAGGTTTCAAAAAAACGGGAATCTTCCTGACCTGGCGCAAGTAGCCATGAAAGCATCTCGTGCCGCTGTTGTACAACGGCAAAGGAAGCCAAAAACGCACAACAGGCAATGGCAATCAGCAGCGCAGTGCCTGTTTTGGCATGGCGGTCAGCATAACGCCACCATTTCGCCAGATGTCCTTCCTTCCTTCCTTCCTGTTCGTGAACACGCGCTATGCCGAAAAGCGTGCGGGAAAAGGAATACAGCAGAAAAACATAACAGGTTGTCAGCAAAAGGGATGGGGGAAGGATATTGCGCAGAAAGCTGTTGACAAATACCGGGTCAACGCCATCCAGCGGTAAACTAAGCAGCCATGCGATGGCGGCTGCAGTTACGCCATTGCCAAACTTGCGGATAATCCAGCTCGACGAAAGCAGGATAAAAAGCCCGCAAAAGAAAAGGCAGCCAACAATTAACAGTATACCCAGTCCGGCGCGTGAAATTCGGTGGGAAGAAACACGATGCGGCATGAACGAGAGTAATAGAAAAATAACTTATCATTTTATCGCATTGCGGCTAAAAGTACGCATCAATTTTGTTTCGCGCTATGGATAGCTTGTGCGGAAAAGCGGAAATGGGGTAGGCGGGATTCCGCCTGGCACGGGGATTCCGGTATAATCGGCAACCATTGAAGATAATCTCCGCATGGCTGACCGGTTGCGGACTGAAACATGGAACAGAATATCAATCCTGATAATGGCGTCATTGCCGTTTGCCTTGCTTCGGATGCGGCGTATGTGCAGCATCTGGCGGCTGCCATGGCATCCATACTGAAGAACAAGGCGCCTTCTGACAGGATACATTTTTATATTCTGGATGGCGGCATCCCTGCCGTGGAGAAGGAGAGGCTTGCCAGTCTGAAAGATATCGCGGATTTTGATATCAGTTATGTTGATATAGCAAACTGGTCGAAAAATGTGCCGGAGCTTTCCCTTCTGGACAAGAAACACCTTTCCAAACATATTTCCATTACCTCCTGTTACCGTTTGTTCATTCATGAACTGGTACCCCAGGTGGACAGGATGATCTACCTGGACTGCGATCTGATTGTTCTGCAAAGCCTGGCCGAGATGTACCGGAAAAATATGGGTAAATACCTGGTGCTGGCTGTCAGGGATGTGGCGTCCCAGATGTGTGGTTTCCGTATGGGCATCCCCCGCCAGTACAAGAATTCCGGCGTCCTGTTGCTGGATACCAGGAGAATGCGGGAACAAAATATGACCGCCCGTATCCTGCAATGGATTGAAAAAAATATTGCGCAGGTGCAGTTTGGCGATCAGGATATTCTCAATGGCGCCCTAGGCAATGATCTCGGCCCGCTGGCGGACAAGTGGAATGTGCAGGCGCTTCGCAGGAAAACCCGTTTCTCGCTGCAAAAACAGCCGGCCATTGTGCATTTCCTGGGCGCTCACAAGCCATGGAAGGAGACCGGAGTGTCCCGGCCGCACGCGGAAGAATATTTCAGGTATCTGGAAATGACGCCCTATAGTAAAAGCTACCGTGAGCCAACGCTTTACGCATTGCGCCGCCATCTGAAAAGCGCGCTGCTGCTTTCGGTTTCCCCGTTTTTTTCCCGGACGCGCAGTCTGAGGGAAACGTATAATACCTACCGCATTTTGGGTATCAGGTTCAGGAAAAAACGGGATTTTTCAAAATTTTCAAGACGATGATCCTGTTTTTCTTTTTCGCACCCGCAGTTTTTTAGTCCATTTACCGTTATTTTTGTGCTGAATGAGAGCCATCCTTTTTCTTCTCTGGCTGTTGCACTGGCTTCCGCTTCCGGTTCTTGGCAGGATAGGAAAGTGCCTGGGCATGGCTGCTTATTGGCTGCATAAGGATCGGCGGCATATTGCCCTTACCAACCTGCGCCTGTGTTTTCCGGATATGCCGGAAGAAGAACGCGTCCGCCTGGCAAAGGCGCATTTTCAGGCGTATGGACGCAGTGTGGTGGAGAGAGGCATACTCTGGTGGTCTTCTTATGAAAGGGTCATGCGCCTGATCCGGGTCGAACCGGCTTTCCCGTTCGAGGCGGTAGCCGAAGGGCCGGTAATCTTTTTGTGTCCGCATTTTGTCTGCCTTGAAATTCCGGGCATTGTCGTTGGCGTCAATTCCGGGGGAAGCTCAATATATATCAAGCAAAAGAATAAACTGACGGATAAAATGCTGCGCCACGGGCGTTCGCGTTTTAACAAGGGGGTGTTGCTGCTCTCGCGCAAGGAGGGCGTCAAACCTATTATCCGCTCCCTCCGGAAGAAGATTCCTTTTTATATGTTGCCGGATATGGATTTCGGCAGAAAGGAAAAGGATGCTGTCTTTACCTCGTTTTTTGGTCAGCAGGCCGCCACGCTGACGGCGCTGGCGCGTATTGCTGCGGTGACAGGCGCCAGGGTAATCCCTGTTATCGCCACCTTTCTGCCCGGCTACGAAGGATGGCAGGTACGGTTTTATCCTCCCTGGGAAAATTTTCCCGGTGAGGATATTGAGGCGGCTACCCGCTACATGAATGAATTTATCGAACAGCGTATCCTGGAACATCCGGAAGAATATTACTGGATGCACCGGCGCTTTAAAACGCGACCGCCCGGTTTCCCGGACGTTTACAAAGAAACACCCTGACTTTCTTTTCTTTTTCTGACGGACATTTATGAAACCATTTATCCTTGTTACCGGCGGAACCGGCTATATTGGTTCTCATACGGTCATTCAGTTGCAGCAGAAAGAGTACCCGGTTGTCATTCTGGATAATCTTTCCAACAGCAGCCCGGTTGTGCTGGATCGCATCGCATCCATTACCGGCAACCGCCCGGCTTTTGTGGAAGGCGATATTCGCGACAGAGATCTGGTGCGGCAGTTGTTCAGGGATTATGCCGTATCGGACGTGATTCATTTTGCCGGTCTGAAGGCGGTAGGAGAGGGCGAGGCGGAACCATTGCGGTATTACGACAACAATGTGTCCGGTAGCCTTGCCCTGTTTCAGGAAATGGAGGCTGCGGGCGTATTTTCGATTATCTTTTCTTCTTCCGCCACGGTATATGGCAATCCTGGCTATAGCCGTTTTACGGAAGAGACGCCGTTAAACCCGGTGAATGTTTATGGCGACACCAAGAAAATGGTGGAAGATATTTTGCGCGCCGCCAAAAGGGCGCAGCCGGTATGGCAGGTTGCACTGTTGCGTTATTTTAATCCGGTGGGAGCGCATGTATCGGGTATGATCGGGGAAGATCCGGCAGGCATTCCCAACAATCTGATGCCTTTTATCACGCAGGTGGCGGTCGGCAAGCGGGAAAAGCTTTCCGTGTTCGGAAATGACTGGCCGACGCCGGACGGCACAGGCAGGCGTGATTATATTCATGTGGAAGATCTGGCGTCGGCGCATCTTGCCGCGCTGAATAAATTGCAGGGCGGGGAGTCTTTCCTCACAGTCAATGTCGGCACAGGCAGGCCATATAGTGTGCTGGAAATGGTCGCCGCCTTTGAAAAAGCTTCCGGCAAAACGATTCCTTACCAATTTGCCGCACGCCGGGCGGGTGATATTGCCGAATGCTATGCTGATCCCGCGCTGGCCAAAACACTTCTGGGTTGGCAGGCTCAACATGATGTGAACAGGATGTGCGCGGACTCCTGGCGCTGGCAGAAGAATAATCCTGTCGGCTACGAATAGATAACCGGGGAGATAGATGCCCGTGCCGCGCGGGGTCAGTCGTTAAGCCTTATTCTGTCCCGTGCGAACTGGATGGCGGCGATCATCAGGAGGACCGGGATATATGCCTCGTAAAACTCCTCGAACGAGGTGCTTAAGGTATCCCAGAAAGGCGCGAGTTTTGTGCCGGTAAAACGGTGGTAGTTATCCGGGTAACGATCCATGAATTTGGCAAAGACCGTAATGACGCAGGTTGTGGCAATGGTCCAGATAACGGCATTTCCACGGAAAAATTCTCTTATCATGAAGCGTGTATATCGTTTCAGCAGGTACAGCGCGATAGTTGCCCACATCAGCAGAAAAAGTCCAGCCACGATTTTTTCGTGAAGCGGGTTGGCCGGATTAATAAAAAACCGTATCTTGAGTGCGGTAGAGTCAGTTTTCGTCAGCCAGTGCTGGATGCCCAGTTCGCGGAAGAGCGCGCCCAGAATGACGAATTCGAAAATCCAGAAGTTGAGGTTTTGTTTCCGGGTATTGTCTTTTGGGCGATAGGCATAAATGACAACCAGGGCGATAAGATACAGGGCAATAGTGATGTAATCATCCATGAGGCGGGTCATCCAGAGTGCGGATGGGCGATTCAGAAAAAGCGCGTTGCACAGTGGAAACACAGCAAGGATGATGACGAGAAACGGCGCGAAAAAAGGATGGTACAAGCCCTTTTTTTGGGAAAAATAATTCATGACTTGCTATCCGAATGACCAAGAATTTTTCTGTAAACTGCCAGATTGCCCATAGTCATTGTATCAACTGAAAAGTCCAGCATTATACGATTTCTCCCGGCTTCACCCAAACTGCGGCGCAGTGCGGGGTTTTCGATAAGGTGTTTCAGCGCATCTGTCAGCGCGGTAGTGTCGCCCGGATCAACCAGAAGACCCGTCACACCATCCTGAACCGCTTCGGGAAGCCCGCCCGCGCGCGTAGCGACAATGGGGACTTCTGCTGCTGCAGCCTGCAGCAAGGAGATGCCAAGCCCTTCCATATCTGCTGGATGCGCCAGTATGTCCAGCCCGCCCAGCCATCTGGGAAGGTCTGCCCGGAATCCGGCGAAGTGTATGATGCCAGCCAGGTTCTTTTGCCGGACAGCCGCTTCAAGTTGTGGCAGGAGCGGCCCCTGCCCAAAGCAGATGACGCGGATTTGCGGCCAGGTTTTGACCAGTTCGCGGCTTGCCTCAATCAGGTAATGATGCCCTTTTCTGGGAATCAGTTGCGCCACTATGCCGATAATGATGGCGTCTTCCGGCAGATGAAACTCTTGCCGCATTTCGGTGCGGTCAACCTTATGCAGGTAGGGTGAGGGATCAACCGCGCTGCGCACGCAGGTGACTTTTTGCTCCGGTACGCCTTTCGCAATCAGGATGCGGCGGATTTCTTCCGAGATTGTGATGACATGGTCATACAGCCGGTATTTCAGCGAGGCAAGCAGGCGTGATTCGGGGTTGTCAACTCTTCTTGAAAGTACACAAGGGGTATGCGTCAGTTTTGCGGCGACGCCTCCCCATATATCAGCGCCCCGGCGGCTGTGCAGATGGATGATATCCGGTCTCCAGCTACGGATAACTCCGGCAAGGCGGCTGACAAGGCCGATATCGGCGTCGCCTTTCATGGGCATTTCGCATACCGGCGCGTATTCGGAAACTTCCCGCGCTATTTCGGCATCGACAGGGCAGGCCAGCATATTGCTGATGCCGAGGCGGGACAATCCCTCAATAATGTAGGCCACCTGGCGCGCGCCGCCGTAAAAGTGTCTGCCTGATTCCACGTGGAGTACTTTCATGACCGGCTTTTTAATACTGCATCCAGTTCCGCCATCACGCTTTCGGGGGTGATGTCCCTCAGGCATTCAAAGCGGCCCTGGCAGGTTGGCTTTCTCCGGCAGGGAGAGCAGGTGCGGCCCAGCCAGATCACTTTGGCATTGTCGCGGGTGGTATCTGTATATGGGCGGGTTGAGCCGAAAAGGGCAACTGTCGGAATATCAAAAGCAATGCCCATATGCGTCAGTCCGGTATCAACACCAATCAGCGCTCCGGCATGGCTTACTATGGCTACTGCTTCAGCCAGGCGTGTTTGCCCGGTCATATTTATGATTCCGGATGAGGGGAGTGCAATGGACCGGGCAACCGGTATATCCGAAGGCCCGCCCAGAAGGACGGGAGTCAGTCCGGTCTTTTCCTTTACCAGTGGCGCCAGCGCTTGCCAGGCATCGGCAAACCAGTGCTTTTGCGGGCGCGTCGTGAATGCGGCAAAAACTGCATATTTCCCAGGTTGTAAGCCGTGAGCGGCCAGTTTCTCAAGCGCCTGCTTTTCCGCTTCCGGATCCAGTGAAAGGGCAGGCGTGAAATGATCGTGTTCCAGTCCGAGCCGTTCGGCAAGATACAGGTATTCGGAACTGATGCGGCGAGGTTCGCCGCCGCGTGGGATCACCTGGTTCATGAGCCATTGGCTGCCTTCGCGCGAACCGAGTCCTATGCGGCGCGGCGCGCCGGTCATCCAGGCGACAATGCCGCTTTTGAGCAATCCCTGAAGATCAATCGTCACATCAAAGTGACGCGCTTTCAGTTCCTTGCCAAAGGCGCGGGCAGCTTTGAAAGCCTGCCATTTTTTGCCTTGTTTCCAGAGATTTTTCCATTCCGCTACCGGTATGACAATACATTCATCCACCCAGGGCGAGGCCGCCATGAGCGGCTCGTTGCCTTTCTCCATCAGCCAGGCAATGTGCGCATCGGGCCAGGTTTCCTTCAGCGAACGGGCAAAAGGCGAAGCAAAGACAATATCACCGATGGCGGATGCACGAATGATCAGCACCTTTTTCACGGCATCTCCGGCTGTTGACGGTTGAGCGTAAGAAATTGCTGTCCTCCCTGCCTTAATGATCAGTTTTCTCCAAAAAGGTCACGGCTGTAAACCTTGTGCGCTACATCGCGGAGTTCGTCCGTGATGCGGTTAGCCACAATAATGTCCGCTTCCTTCTTGAAGGTTTCCAGATCATTGACTACCCGTGAATGGAAGAAGGAGGCCTCCTGCAGGACAGGCTCATACACAATTACTTCAATACCTTTTGCCTTGACGCGTTTCATGACGCCCTGAATGCTGGATGAGCGGAAATTGTCCGATCCGGCTTTCATTACCAGGCGGTAAATGCCCACAACGGCGGGTTGCTTCCTGATTATGCTGTCGGCAATAAAATCCTTGCGTGTCCGGTTGGATTCAATAATGGCCTGTATCAGGTTCTGTGGCACCTGGTTGTAGTTGGCGAGCAGTTGCTTGGTGTCTTTCGGGAGACAATAACCGCCATAGCCGAAAGAGGGGTTGTTGTAATGGGTGCCGATCCGGGGATCCAGTGCCACGCCTTCGATGATCTGGCGGGAATCCATGCCGAAGGTGGCGGCATAGGTATCCAGTTCGTTGAAGTAGGCGACCCGCATTGCCAGGTAGGTGTTGGCGAAGAGTTTGATGGCTTCCGCTTCGGCGGCTTCTGTAAGGATAATGGGCGGATCGTTTTCAAGCGATCCTTCTTTCAGCATTTCGGCAAATCGTTGCGCGCGTTCGGAACGCTCTCCCACTACGATGCGGGACGGATGCAGGTTGTCGTACAGCGCTTTGCCTTCCCGCAGAAATTCCGGGGAGAAAATAAGGTTGGCGCAATTGAGTTCGGCCTGCATTTTCGCGGTATAACCCACCGGCACGGTGGATTTGATGACTATGAGCGCATCAGGCGCAAATCGCATGGCATCCAGGATTACGCTTTCGACAGAACGGGTATCGAAATGATTGGTTTGCGGATCGTAGTCCGTAGGCGTGGCTATGATGACGCAGGCCGCGTCTTTGTAGGCGTCTTCCTTGTCAAGCGTAGCGCGTATATTGAGAGTTTTGTTTTTGAGATAGTCTTCTATTTCCGCGTCAATCGTGGGTGATTCACGGCGGTTGAGCATTGCCACTTTGTCAGGCAATACATCAAGAACAACAACTTCGTTATGTTGTGCCAGGAGGATTGCGTTGGAAAGCCCGACAAACCCCATACCGACAACCGTGATTTTTACTGGTGAGCGCATTTTGTGCATGACGAATTAAAGTGACGGAACAATTCCCGTAATGCCGTTTATCAGGTAATACGGCGGTTAAAAGACTATCTTACAGGAAAACAGCGCCGCATATGGCGCTTTCGGAAAACCGGGTTCGCGGCATTTCCGCAAACAGCCGCCTGAAGGCCAATCGCCGCAATGGAATAGCGTTATAATCACCTTTTTTTCCTTGATCCGGTTATGCGGCGTCCGCTGGTATCGCGTCTGTATCATCTTGGCCTGATGGCGGCAGTCACATGGTGCATGTTCCTTGTGATGCGCCTGGCGGATTTCTGGTGGAACCGTCCGGATTTTTCGGAATACACCGGCAAGGCAATCCGGCATGCGCTTTTACTCGGATTGCGTTTTGACGCCTCCGCCCTGGCGTACCTGATGGCGCTGCCGACGCTGCTGATTATCCTGCCCTTGCCGGGAATACTAGCCAGGCGGCGCTGGCATCTGGCGGCTATTATCCTCTTTGTTACCACCGCGCCGTTGTTTGCCATGGGATGGGTGGATATCGAACTGGTCCGATTTGTCAAAGCCCGCATGACGGCCAGTACGCTTTTCCTTTTCAGGGAAGGGAGTTTCACCTTTTCCGACCTGATGAAGGGTTATGCCGTTCTGATAATCGGGACGCTGTTTTTTTTATGCCTTTGGGCATATTGCCTCCGGAAAATCGCAAAACGGGCGACAACCAGAGAAAACGAGGGCCTGCCGCTGCGTTTTTCGCTTTACTGGATACTTGCCCTACTGCTTATTATTGCCCTCCTGGTTGTTGGCATCAGAGGCGGCATCAAAAATTCAAAACCCTTGCGGGTTGTCGATACCTACCCTGATCTGAAGCTGGGCAACTGGGCGCTCAACACGCCATTTACCTTTATAACGGAGCTACGCGCCAAGCCACTCAGGGAAAAATCCTGGTTCAATAATCCGCAAAAACTCATCCCCTGGCTGAACGGTTCCTCAGGCGGTCAGTCGCTGATGGAAGGGCGTCGCCCGGACAAGCCGCAGAATGTCGTGATTTTCATGATGGAAAGCCTTGCGCAGGACCAGATGGGCAGAATAAATGGTCAAAAGGGATTTACGCCGTTTATTGATGAACTGTCTGAAAAATCGCTGTTTTTTCATGAAGCCTACGCCAACGCCACCCGTTCCATTGAAGGCGTGCCTGCGGTACTGGGCGGTATTCCCGCCTGGGGAACAGATCCTTTTCTGGTTTCGCCTTATGCCAATGCCGAATTTGAGGGGCTGGGAACGCTCCTGTCAAAACAGGGTTATGCCACCGCTTTTTTCCATGGCGGAAAAAAGGGCACCATGTTTCTGGACAAGTTTGCCACCCGTGCGGGATTTGAAAAACACTATTCACGGGAAGATTACCCCAATCCGGCTGACATAGATACCTCCTGGGGCGTTTTTGACGAACCCTGGTTTCAATACGTGGCAGGCAAGCTGGACGAGATGCATGGGCAGGGCAAGCCTTTTGCGGTGGGGGTGTTTTCGCTGACGGCACACTTCCCCTTCAACATTCCGGAAAAATACAAGAGCGTTTTCCCTGAAGGCCCCATTCGCGTCCTGCGTTCCCAGGCCTATGCCGATATGGCGCTGCGCCGCTTTTTTGAAACAGCCAGGACAAAGCCCTGGTACAAGGATACGCTTTTTATCGTCACGGCGGATCACGGAACCCAGGTACATCTGGAAAGCTACAGGAAAGATCCGCTGGGGGAATGGCGCATTCCTGTGATCTTCTTTCATCCGTCCGTGCAGTGGCCCGTAGTGGATACCGGCCAGCCTGTGGAGCAGATTGACATTCTGCCTTCCGTGGCGGATTTTCTGGGGGTGACATCGGACAAACTCAGCCCGCTTGGCCGTTCGCTGTTCAAGCCGGGGCCACGGGTGGTTGTCGTCAGGACAAACGCGGGCATCTATAACATGGAAGACGATGCGGTGGCCTTTGAGCCAAAAAATGGCGGAAAGCCTGTTGGCATGAAAAGAAAAACGGCTGACAGGCTGCCCGAAGCGCCACAGGATGCGTTAACGCGTGGGCGGGCCTCGACCGAATTTTATTACAATGGCCTGATGCAACGGCGTCTGTATCTTCCCGGCGATAAAAAACAATAATCGGTTTGTATTGCAGTCAGCCCGGTTGTGGGCAGATTTGTTACATCAGAATCACATCGTATTGATCCTGCCTGAAGGCGTTTTCCACTTGCAGGGAAATGGGTTTGCCGATGGCGTCGCCAAGCGTGGCAAGATACTGGGACTCTTCTTCCAGGAACATATCAATGACCACCTGTGAGGCCAGAATGCGGAATTCACGCGGACTGAAACGTTTTGCCTCGCTCTGGATATCCCGCATGATTTCATAGCAGACGGTGCGCGGTGTTTT
>JAISIS010000117.1 GCA_031261905.1 Burkholderiaceae bacterium | reverse complement strand
TTCAAAAAGATTCGAGTGAAAAGGCAGAAGCCTGTTCTGGCTGCCGCCCGATGTGCCTTCAGGGAAAAAAACAAAATGCCCTCCCTCACGCAAACCGGTTGCCAGAATGCCCAGGGTATTACGCAGATCGCGCGCGTTGTCTCGTTTCAGATAAACAGAGCCTGCCTGCGTGGAAAGCCAGCCAATCAGCGGCCAGGAACGAATAGAGTCCTTGGCGATAAAACGGCTGGGCTGCGCGGTGTTGATCAGAAAAATATCCAGCCAGGACAAATGGTTGGAAACTATCAGGGCCTGCGGTCTGAGCAGATGCGGGTTAACTAGCGTGACCTTTATGCCGATAATCCGGAAAAGCTTTTTGGACCAGTTTTGTATATAGCTGCGGCGCCCTTCAATATCCATGGAAGGATAGCGAAAGATACCGGTCAGCATCGCCGAAAAGGCGTGCAACAGCACTTTCAGGGCACGGAAATAAGCTTTCATTCAGTGTTAATTGCCGGGAGCGCGTTCATAAGCGACCCGTCCTTCCACAATCGTCATTTTTACCTGTCCGGCCAGTTCTTTTCCGGCAAAAGGTGTGTGTTTCCCCTGACTGGCAAAAAGCGATGGGTTCACGATCCATTTTACGGCAGGATCAAATAGTCAGATATCCGCTACGCTTCCAGGAGACAGTTGCCCACACGGGAGTTGAAGAATGCGGGCCGGGTCACTCGTTATTTTGGCAATTGCTTTTGGCAGCGCGTCCGGTTGGCCTGTTTTCTGTTCATTGGCCCATTTCAGCGCCAGAGGCAGCAAAAGCTCCAGTCCGGTAGCACCGGGTGTGGCCTCGCCAAACGGCAGCGTTTTTTCATCATCATCCACCGGCGTATGATCGGAACAGATGGCGTCAATGGTTCCATCCAGCAGTCCCTGCGCGATAGCGTTACGGTCGGCATTTGCGCGAAAAGGCGGCAACATCCGGGCGTTGGAATCGAAAAAGTCGATATCGTTTTCCGTCATATGAATATGGTGTGCGCCGACATCGCAGGTGACAGGAAGCCCCTCCGCTTTGGCTGCCCGCACCAGGGCAATCCCTTTTGCAGTAGAAAGACGGCACAAGTGCAGGCGTACACTGGTCTGGCGGACCAGTTCAAAAAGCATGTAAAGCGCAATAGTTTCGGCAATGGCAGGCACACCCGGCAAGCCCAGGCGGGCTGCAACAGGCCCCGCGTGTGCTGTGCCCGAACGGCCCAGCCAGGCATCCTGAGGGTAAAGCCACACGCAATAGTCATAGGTTTTCGCGTATTGCATGGCGCGCATCAGCATTTCAGTATCACGGACAGGCGTTGCCGCCTGGGAAAAACCAATACAGCCCGCTTCTGTCAGTTCCGCCATTTCTGTCAATGCCTCGCCTTTTAGGCCGACAGTCAGCGCCCCCAGCGGGTAAACGTGGGCCTGATAAAGCAATCTGGCGCGGTGTTTCAGCATTTCCACCAGTCCCGGCTCATCAAGGACAGGATCGGTATCAGGCGGGCAAACCAGGCTGGTGACACCTCCGCACATGGCGGCATTCATTTCGGACTCAAGTGTGGCCTTGTACTCATATCCGGGTTCACGCAAACGGGCCGACAAATCAACAAAGCCGGGCGATACGACAAGGCCTGTGGCGTCAATGACGCGATCAGGCGTAAAGTCCGCCAGGAGATGTCCCGGTTCAGTGATTGCCAGTATCACGCCATCGGCAATACAGATATCCTTCCTGCCGTCCATACCGTTTGCCGGGTCAATCAAGCGCGCGTTCCGAATGAAAAGTTTCATTTAAAAAGTTCCCTGGAATCATTCATTATCATAAAGCCGGTCTGCCGGTATTCAGTTTCCTGCCAGAATGCTCATAACGGCCATCCGGACAGCAATGCCATAGGTCACCTGGGAAAGTATGACAGCCTGGCTGCCATCCGCCACAGCCGAATCAATTTCAACGCCACGGTTCATCGGCCCAGGATGCATGACAATCGCATCGGGTTTGGCCAGCGCCAGGCGTTCCATTGTCAGGCCGTAGTTTTTGAAAAATTCCTGTGCGGATGGCAGCAGGGTGCCGCTCATCCGCTCGTTTTGCAGGCGCAGCATGATAATGACATCCACGTTTTTCAGGCCTTCAGCCATATCGGTATAAATCTGGACGCCCAGATCAGCCAGGCTTGGAGGGACCAGCGTGCGCGGACCGATTACACGCACTTCAGGTACGCCCAGAGCTTTCAGGGCGTGGATATCCGAGCGGGCCACGCGGCTGTGGAGTACATCTCCGACAATGGCAACCGTAAGGCGGGATAAATCCTGTTTGTAGTGGCGGATCGTAAACATGTCCAGCAGCCCCTGAGTTGGATGGGCATGCCTTCCGTCCCCTGCGTTGACAACATGGATATGATGCTGTCGGGTATCGATAAGGTGCTGGGCAATCAGGAAGGGGGCGCCGGACTCGGCATGGCGGACAACAAACATATCGGCGTGCATCGCTGCCAGGTTGTCAATCGTATCCAACAGGGATTCGCCTTTGCTGGCGCTGGAAGCGTCAATATTCAGGTTGATGACGTCAGCCGACAGGCGCTTGGCCGCGATCTCGAAAGTCGTGCGGGTGCGGGTGGAATTTTCAAAAAAAAGGTTGAAAACACTTTTCCCACGCATCAGGGGAACCTTTTTGACTTCCCTGTCTGAAATGCTTACAAAAGAGGAGGCAGTATCCAGAATATGGGTCAGGACATCGCGCGGCAATCCTTCTATGGTCAGCAGATGCTGCAATTCGCCGTGCTGGTTCAACTGGGGATTAGGCATGTTCCACCGTCAGTGAAAAGATATTGTCTTCAGTCCGATGCAATTCAAGCACCTGATTTTTTGGAATGGAAACCGTCAGCGCGACAAAATCGGCTGCAATAGGCAATTCACGATCCCCCCTGTCGATAAGCGCAGCCAGCAGGACCTTGGCGGGCCTGCCGTAATCAAACAGTTCGTTGATGGCGGCACGGGTGGTTCTGCCGGTATACAGCACATCGTCAATCAGCAGGATAACGGCATTTTCAACGTCAAAGGAAATCCGGGTTGGTCTGACGGCGGCGGGCAGGCCTTTTTGCGCGTAATCATCCCGATAAAAAGAAACATCAATAAAACCGGGGTCACCCGAAAGACCGAGGTCTTTGGCCATGCGTTCCGCGATCCATGCGCCACCGGAGTGGATGCCGACCAACGCCAGATTGGGCTCGTCGGCCAGTTCTGCCCGGATTTGCGCCAGAAGGGCCTGGTACAGCGTTTCCGCGTCAAGATTGTCAAGAAGTGGATTCATCGAAATATTGTTGCAAAATGAGGGCGGCGGCATGCGCATCGTCAGCTTCGCCCTGTTTAAAATTCAGAACACATGAAGAAAAGCGCTCGTCCACCAGTGTAACGCCAATACCGAAGCGGCCATGTAACTGATTGGCAAAGCGGCGGCAACGCATGGTCATGTCATGTTCTGTTCCGTCCGCATGAAAGGGCAGTCCGACAACAAGGTTAACGGGTTTCCACTCCATGATGAGTGATTCTATCGCATGGAAGCGGGCCTTGCTGGCTTCTTCGTGAATAATGGTCAATGGGCGCGCCTTTTTCAATAATGTGTTGCCAATTGCCACTCCGATCCGTTTCAGGCCGAAATCGAATGCGAGGATATCGCCTTCCATTGCCGGATAACGTGTCGTTTGGCTCAGGCGTGACCGCTTTCGGATGAAAGCATCAGCGGGTCAAACCCAAGCAGTTTAATGGCTGCGGAATAACGTTCGGCAATGGGTAAATCAAAAATAACGTCCGGTTTTGCCGCGACTGTCAGCCATCCGTTGCGCCCGATTTCCTGCTCCAGTTGTCCGGGATTCCACCCGGCATAGCCGATACTGACCAGCACGCGGGACGGGCCGGAACCCGAAGCCAGCGCTTCCAGTATATCGCGCGACGTGGTAAACGCGATTTCATCCGTAATGCGAAGCATGGATGAAAAGCGGTTGCCTTCCGGCGAATGCAGCACAAAACCACGGTCGTCCTGCACGGGTCCGCCGAACATGACGGGTTGTCCTGAAAAAGCATGAATTTCCAGTTTCAGTTCCAGGCGCTCCAGCAGGCTGTCAATCGTAATATCCGTGGGTTTGTTGATGACAATACCCAGAGCGCCCCGCTCATTATGCTCGCACAAATACACAACGGAACCACCAAAAACCGGGTCGTGTGTTGTCGGCATCGCTATCAGAAAATGATTCGAGAGGTTCATAGCGTTTCCGTTTCTGAAATCAGGGAAAAACAGACGGACAGCTTTCCGCAATTAAGTTGACAGTCTTCATTGTACCAGCCTTGTCAGGAATCTTGCTATTGCAGATTTTCCGGACAGGGCTGGCCGAGTTTGACAAGGCTGTCTGTGTTTATGTGGTGGTTTCTTTGGCGGACAGGGCGTTTATTTTGCGGGGATTGGGCTATTTCGGCTTTCAGCCTCTGCTGAAAGCAATGTAAAATAACTGAATTGTCCAACGCCCGCTTCCCGTTTCTGCGGGCAATGATGGAGTTACTTTTTAATCGCGACCAATATGAGCATCAAGTCTGACAGGTGGATTCGGCAAATGGCTGAAGAGCACGGCATGATAGAGCCGTTTGAGAAAGGGCAGATTCGTTCCTTGAATGACAGAAGGATTGTTTCCTATGGGCTTTCCTCATATGGTTATGATATCCGGTGCGCGGACGAGTTCAAGGTGTTTACCAATATCAACAGCACCATTGTTGACCCGAAAAATTTTGATGAAAACTCGTTTGTGGATGTCAAAAGCGATGTCTGCATTATTCCGCCCAATTCTTTTGCGTTGGCAAGGACGGTGGAATATTTCCGTATTCCGCGTAATGTGCTGACTATCTGCCTGGGCAAGTCCACCTATGCGCGCTGCGGCATTATCGTCAATGTGACGCCGTTTGAGCCGGAGTGGGAAGGCTATGTCACTCTGGAGTTTTCCAATACAACGCCATTGCCCGCCAGGATATATGCGTGGGAAGGTTGTGCGCAGGTTCTGTTTCTGGAAAGCGATGAAGTATGCGAGGTGTCGTATAAGGACAGGGGCGGCAAATATCAGGGGCAAACGGGTGTGACGTTGCCCAAGACCTGACGTATGCCGCGTTGCTTTGTGTTGTGCCGGAGAAAGATGGAGGAGTGAAAGTTGTCCGGGTTCCTGCATGAGGGCAAACGATGCTGATTCGCTACCTGCGAAGATTGACAGGGCTGGAACGCAGCCTCAGGGCTGATATTCATCTG
>JAISIS010000094.1 GCA_031261905.1 Burkholderiaceae bacterium | reverse complement strand
AGGAAATCGGTTATCCGCTGGTGGTGCGCCCCTCCTATGTGCTGGGCGGCCGCGCGATGGAAATTGTGCATGAGCAAAGCGGCCTGGAGCGCTATATGCGCGAGGCGGTCAAGGTATCGAATGAGTCCCCCGTACTGCTTGACCGTTTCCTGAATGACGCGATCGAGGTGGATGTGGATTGCGTCTCGGATGGTACGCGCACCTTTATCGGCGGCGTTATGGAGCATATCGAACAGGCGGGCGTCCACTCGGGCGATTCGGCCTGCTCCTTGCCGCCTTATTCCCTTTCCAGGGAAACGGTGGATGAACTGAAGCGCCAGACGGCGATGATGGCTGGTGCGCTGAATGTGGTGGGGCTGATGAATGTGCAGTTTGCCATCCAGAAGGAAATGGTTGACGGGGAGATGAAAGACAAGGTGTTCGTGCTGGAAGTGAACCCGCGCGCCTCGCGTACCGTACCCTTTGTTTCCAAGGCGACAGGCCTGCCGCTGGCAAAAATCGCCGCGCGCTGCATGGTGGGCAAGACACTGGATTCGCAGGGCATATTCAGCGAAACCATCCCGCCGTATTTCAGTGTCAAGGAAGCCGTTTTCCCGTTCATCAAGTTCCCTGGCGTGGATACCATCCTGGGGCCTGAAATGAAATCCACAGGCGAAGTCATGGGCGTTGGCAAAACCTTTGGCGAAGCCTATGTAAAATCGCAGATGGGGGCGGGGATAAGCCTGCCGCGCTCAGGCAAGGTTTTCCTGTCCATCAAGGACAGCGACAAGCCGCGTGCCGTGAAGGTGGCCAAAGAGCTTGCCCGGCTGGGGTTTTCGATTGTGGCAACGCGCGGCACGGCTGAAATCATCCGTGAGGCGGGCATTGATGCCGAAACCATCAACAAGATGGCGGAGGGTCGCCCGCACGTGGGCGATTTGCTCAAGAACCGCGATATTGCCCTGGTGATCAATACGGTAGAAGAGCGCCGCAACGCCATTGCGGATTCGCGCGCCATCCGTACATCGGCGCTGGCCGCGCGCGTCAATACCATCACCACGATTGCGGGCGCAGAGGCAACCGTGCAGGGTATGGCGTATCTGGACGATATCCATGTGTACGATTTACAAAGTCTGCACAAAACCTTACACTAAGGAATAACTTGTCAATTTCTGCGAGGTCATACAGGCATTGGATGCAATGCCTCTGGTGGCCTCGCTGGCTTTTGGAGCGGTAATTTATGTCAAGCAATATGAGCACCATCCCGGTGACGGTTCGCGGCGCGCAGATGATGCGCGATGAATTGCACAAGCTAAAGACAAAGGATCGTTATGAAGTGATCCAGGCTATTGCCGAAGCGCGTTCGCACGGCGATCTTTCCGAGAATGCGGAGTATGAGGCCGCCAAGGAAAGGCAGGGCTTTATTGAAGGGCGGATTGCCGAACTGGAAGGCAAACTGAATTCGGCGCAGGTGATTGACCCGACTTCGCTGAACGTTGACGGCAAGATTGTATTTGGCGCAACGGTCTTGCTGGAAGACCTGGATAACGGCAAGAAGGTGCGCTACCAGATCGTCGGCAACGATGAGGCAGACATCAAGGACCTGAAAGTTTCCATTACATCGCCTATCGCGCGCGCCATGATCGGCAAGTACGCGGGAGAGGTGATCGAGGTGGAAGCGCCTTCCGGCATCCGTGAATACGAAGTGCTGGAAGTGCTCTATATCTGATTACCGGGGAAAAACCGCGTTCAGGAAAGCGCTTTCTTCTTGACGCTGGCCTGGCGCGTTTTGGCGCGCTTGATTTTGCCGCCTGCCGTCACACGTTCGTTGCCCTTTAGCGGGGTTTTCGCAGCCCTGCCGCGCCTGGCGGGAGTACCCGGGCGCGTGGGCTGTAAAACCGTTGCGGCCTTCTCCTTTGGTGGGCGGTATATGACCAGCAGTTTGCCGATATGCTGTATGGGTGCGGCATCCAGTTGTGTGCAGATGCTTTGGTAAATCCCGGTCCGGGCTATCCTGTCATCGCCGAATACTCGGACCTTGATCAGGCCGTGGGCATCCAGGCTGTTGCTGATTTCTTTCAGCACGCCATCGGTAAGCCCGGCATCGCCGATCATGACAACAGGATTCAGGGCGTGTGCCTGTTCGCGGAGGGCGCTGCGCTGCGCCGAAGTAAGTTTCAACATGATAATTATTCCCTTTAAAGGGGTATTGTGCCAATGGCAAAAAATAAATTCAACAAAAGCTGGATGAACAGCCATCTTAACGACCCCTGGGTCAAACTGGCGCAGAAAGAGAATTACCGTTCAAGGGCGGCGTACAAATTAAAGGAAATTGACGAGGATGCCGGGCTGCTCAAAAGCGGGCAGGTGGTTGTGGACCTGGGCGCCTCGCCAGGTAGCTGGTCGCAGTATGCCGTGCGGAAAATGGGGCGGCAGGGCGAAGACATCAAAGGAGAGGTGATCGGCATTGATCTGTTGCCGATGGAAGCCATCTCCGGCGTCAGGTTTCTCCAGGGAGATTTCCGGGAAGAGGAGGTTCTCATGCAACTGGAGGCAATGCTGGAAGGCCGCAAGGCGGATATCATCCTCTCGGATATGGCGCCCAATTTGTCCGGCATAGCATCCACAGACGCTGCAAGGATGGAGGATTTGATGGATATAGCGCTGGATTTTGCGCTGGCGCACCTGAAGCCGGAAGGCGCGTTGCTGGTCAAATGCTTCAATGGCCTCGGTTACAATGAGATATTGGCAAAATTCAGGGCGCAGTTCCAGTCGGTCATCTCGAAAAAGCCAAAGGCAAGCCGCAGCCAGTCGCCGGAAATCTATCTGCTGGGGCGCAGGCTGAAGGCGCGTGGGACGGTATAACGGCAATTACTTGATTTTGCAGTGGAAGCCCCCATATACATTCAACATGTCTGTTTAAATTTCGGTAAATCTGGCCGTAACTGAATATAAATTGCCGCTTATTAACGTAAAACGGCAAAATGAAACCTGCCCTTCTGTGCGAAAGCCTGGAAATGCAGGTAGAATAAAGACAAATCAAAGAGGCGTCTTACGCCTGAGGAGTTACAGTGCACAATATGTTTGTCAGGGCTGCCGTCTGGGGAGCCATTATCTTTATCATCTTGATGACCGTCAAACATTTTACCGACCGTGACAACACGTCGGGTGCGACTCCTATTCCATATTCCGAGTTCCTTGACGAGGTCAAGGAGCGGCGCGTGAAAGAAGCCGTCATTGAGGACAGGGTCCTTATAGCGAATATGGTTGACGGACGCAAGGTCAAAACGGGCATCACCTATCTGGATCGCGGCCTGATCGGCGATCTGGTCAACAATGGCGTCAAGTTTGATGTCAGGCAGCCGGAGGAGCCTTCGTTCCTCTCGCAGATATTCGTTTCCTGGTTCCCCATGCTGTTGTTGATAGGGGTCTGGATATTCTTCATGCGGCAGATGCAGGGAGGCGGCAAGGGAGGCGCTTTCTCCTTTGGCAAATCCAAGGCGCGCATGATTGACGAGAAGAGCAATACCATCACTTTCAGCGATGTGGCCGGTTGCGATGAGGCCAAGGAAGAGGTGGTTGAAATCGTTGAATTCCTGCGCGATCCGAACAAGTTCCAGAAGCTCGGTGGCCGCATTCCCAGGGGGCTGTTGCTGGTAGGCCCGCCGGGAACAGGTAAAACCTTGCTGGCCCGCGCGATTGCGGGTGAGGCCAAGGTGCCTTTCTTCTCCATTTCCGGTTCGGACTTTGGGGAAATGTTTGTTGGCGTGGGCGCGTCACGGGTGCGCGATATGTTTGAAACCGCCAAGAAGCAATCGCCCTGCATCATTTTCATTGACGAAATTGACGCCGTAGGACGCCATCGCGGCGCTGGTATGGGCGGCGGCAATGATGAACGCGAGCAAACACTCAACCAGCTTCTGGTTGAAATGGATGGCTTCGAGCCGAATTCGGGCGTGATTGTCGTGGCGGCAACCAACCGTGCGGATGTGCTGGACAAGGCGCTCTTGCGTCCGGGCCGCTTTGACCGCCAGGTTGTCGTCGGGCTGCCGGATATCCGGGGCCGTGAACAGATCCTCTTCGTGCATATGCGCAAGGTGCCGATTGCGGCTGACGTGAAAGCCGATGTGATTGCGCGCGGTTCACCGGGCTTTTCCGGTGCCGATCTGGCCAATCTGGTCAACGAGGCGGCGCTCTTTGCCGCACGACGCAACAAGCGGCTGGTGGAAATGCAGGATTTTGAGGACGCAAAGGACAAGATCCTTATGGGGCCGGAGCGCAAGTCCTTCGTGATGCGCGAGGAAGAGCGCATGAATACGGCTTACCATGAGGCGGGCCATGCCGTTGTCGCAAAGCTCCTGCCAAAATCCGATCCGGTTCACAAGGTGACCATTATGCCGCGTGGCCATGCCCTGGGGCTTACATGGCAATTGCCGGAGCATGACCAGATCAACATGTACAAGGACAAGATGCTGGAGCAGATTGCCATCCTGTTTGGTGGCCGTGTTGCCGAAGAGCTGTTCATGCACCG
>JAISIS010000131.1 GCA_031261905.1 Burkholderiaceae bacterium | reverse complement strand
TGTGCTCTTCCGATCTCTTTTCCAGAAAAACAAATTCATGCTGGGTGAGGAATTTTCCATGCTGGATGTAGCGATTGCGCCGTTGCTCTGGCGACTGGATTATTACGGCATTGAGCTTTCCAAGACCGCCGCTCCGCTCATGAAATATGCCGAACGGATTTTCTCGCGTCCGGCCTATATCGAGGCGCTGACGCCACCGGAAAAAGTGATGCGTCGCTGATAACCCGGCCCGGGAAACCTGTCATGGAGATTTCCACCAAACCCTACCTGCTGCGCGCCCTCCATGAGTGGTGCGTGGACAGTGGTTTTACACCCTATATTGCCGTGAAGGCGGATGCCGCCACGAAGGTGCCCATGCAATTTGTCCGCGAGGGGCAGATTGTCCTGGACATCAGCTATGAAGCGACCAGCGGCCTGGTAATGGACAACGAAGCCATTGAGTTCAAGGCGCGTTTCAGCGGCGTTTCCATGAACATTTATGTCCCCGTGGAAAACGTCATGGCCATTTACGCAAGTGAAAACGGTCAGGGGATGGCATTTGAGGTAAGGGAAACGGAAGCCGCACCGGAGCCGCCGCCAGACGATGATCCCACACCGCCAAAAAAAGAAGGTCCGCCAACCTTGACCAGAGTGAAATAAGGTAAAATACGCTCTTTCAAAAATGCCAGCTTAGCTCATCAGGTAGAGCACATGATTTGTAATCATGGGGTGGCGGGTTCGAGTCCTGCAGCTGGCACCAACTATTTTTCAGCCAGTTTTCCGAACACACCGGAAATCCTGAAAACGCTGACATTCATACGGTATTTTTTACACGCTACCGTGAAGTGTTGTTGGCGCTTTCAGGCAATTTTATCTTCTCGCAGGAACAACAAAACACGTGGGGTTGCTGCCCTGCCGGGCGGGGATATGTATAGAAAAAGCCGTTTTTTAAACAGATTACCCCTCGGGGCTTTGCCGGAAAATATTTATTTGCATTCTCAATAAACACGAAAATATATTTCCACGTGGAAATATATTGTGTATACTTTGTGCTGGGTTAACCCTCCTGAAGGAAAGAGCATGAAGCGGTGGAATGCAAAATCCGGAATGACCGGGAAAGGATATGATCCAAACCGTTTCATTGATATGGTTCTGGTCAACCAGAATATGAAATGCGATGCGGAACTGGCGCGGGCGCTTGCCGTCAATCCCAGCGTTATAAGCAAGCTGCGGCGGGGGAAAACACGCGTCAGCGCGTCCTTGTTGCTGGGTATCCATGAAATGACGAAGATGAGTATCCGCGAACTGCGCAATCTGATAGGCGATACAAAAAACAAGTATTTCCCGTTCAGGCAATCCAGTTTCAATTAGAAAACAGCCGGACAAGGCAAGGGCGGCCTTATTTTCCGGGATTGGCCATGTCAAACACCCGACTGTAGCTGATGACAATTTTGATGTCGTCCCGGCTTTGTTTTCCGTAGCCGTTGATATTGAAATCGCGGGTTCGCAGACGTGCGGGGTAAACGCCCAAGGTGAAGCCTTTCAGCATTCCTTCAGGCGCTTCATACTGGATGCCGCCATTGAATTCCCAGGCAGTTCCCCGGGTTTTCTCGCCGGGAACCCGCATGTTCCAGCCATAATTGATATGCCCGCTCAGGCTGAAGCCCGGCAGGCCGATGAGCCTGCCGACTTCATGCGCCATGCCGATTTCGATCACCTTCTGGCCATCCCAGACAAAATCGTCCAGTTGCGCCCATGTCTGTATAAAGTTGCGGTTGTCGCTGTTTGCCCAGGCGGTCATGCGGAAATTCATCTCGCCGGAATCCGGTGCGTGTGTTTGTCCGTAGGCGCCGAAAAAACGCCAGTTGCCGCTTTTCAGTTCCGCCGAGGCGCTGTAATGGTATTCGTTTTCGGGGTGGCGGATGCCGGTGGTTTTTTCTTCATATTTTCCCCAGAGGGCATAGAGAGAAAAAGCCAGTTCGCCAATGTCCGGCAGCTTCGCCGGATAGTATGCGGCGATCTGCGCGTTTTTGCGGTAATCCTTGCCTTCACCGGCGCCCGCGTCAATAAAGGCTTTTTTTTCAGGGCCGAAGGCGTAACGTCCGCCAATACTGTGGATGTGATCAATTTCAGGCGCCTTTCCCCTGAAAGAATCCCGGTTCTGGTGCCAGGCGGTCGTCATCCGGCGATAGGTGTAATCCCACTCGTTATGAAAGCGGTCAGCCCAGCCGTAACCCAGCCAGAAATCCCCCAGCAGCGCTTTTGTCTCAAAGCCGCGATAGGAATGGGGGTGCAGGCCGCCCAGTGTGCCCAGCGTGCCAATCCGGATGGGCAGGTAGCCTCCGCGAAAATCCAGGCCTGCTTCCGGCTGCCCGAGTTTCAGCTTGATGGCGGCTTCGCCGATGTTCATATTGCTGCGGTCGGTATTTTTGTCTATGTCGTGCGTCAGCACTTCCGACCAGCCGTTGCCTCGTCCCAGGTTGGTGTTGAGACGCATATCAAAGCCCACGGTATCCCAGGCATAACCGGAATTAAAGGCGATTCCCGATCCAAAAGCGTTGACGTGAATCTGGTTCTTTTTGTTGTGGGATGTCCGTGATCGGCCATAGTAGGTAAATTGCGTGGTGAGGCGGCTTTTTGTCCAGAAATCCGCGCCGCTGAGTAAAGCGGAAGAGAAGGGAGACGCCCTGGATTCCGGTGGAAAATAATCCGCCTGGGGGTTGATGCGGCTGTCAAGCGACCCGTCCTGGTAATAGGCATAGGAGTCAAATGCCGTGGACTGGGCATAAAGCATGACAGGCGCGCCCCAAAAGAGTGCCGCCATCCATCGGTACAGGCGGGAGGGCATCAGCAATCAGGCGGTGTATCAGGAAGAAAAATCATGATGAACGATGTCCGCTTATGGCGCTACGGCGAGCAGGGCCGGTTTGGGTTCGTTCCAGTTCTGTTTTGCGTTGCCATAGGCTTTTTGCTTCTGGCGAATATAGTCAAAGGCTTTTTCAGGGTGAAGCGGCTGGCTGTAAAAGTAGCCCTGAACATTGTGGCAGCCGAGGGAACGCAGCTTGAGCAATTGCGGTTCGTTGTCCACAAATTCGGCAATCAGCTCAATATCCAGCGAACGGCATAATTCGGCAATCGTGGCGATGATTTCATGACCGCTGCGGCTTGTCAGGATATCGCGGCTCAATACGGCGTCAAGCTTCAGGCTGGAGACCGGGAAGTGTTTCAGGTATGCCAGCGAACTGTGCCCCATACCGAAATCATCAATCGCCAGGCGGATGTTGTAATCATTCAGGCGAGCCAGGACGCCGCTTTGCGCCATGTGGGTCGTCAGCGCGATGGATTCGGTCACTTCCAGTTTCAGATTTTCAACAGGCAATTGGTGCCGCCGGATAATATCGAGTACTTTTTCGGGCAATTCCGGATCTTCCAGTTGTTTGGCGGAGACATTTACAGACATTACCAGATCGGTCATACCGGCTTTTCGCCAGGCGACTGCCTGACGGACAGATTCTTCCAGTACCCACAACCCCAGCGGGATAATGAGCCCGGTATCTTCCGCAAGCGTAATAAAAAGCGGAGGAGGAACCCGGCCAATTGTCAGATGCCGCCAGCGAGCCAGGCTTTCCACACCGTACACTTTGCCTGTATTGCTGTTGACCTGGGGCTGATATTTCAGAGACAGCTCGTTTTTTTCAATGGCCTGCCGCAGATCATTGGCCAGATTGTAGGCCATCATGCCGACCGCGCCGGGACGGTTCAGCAGGCGCTGGCCCGTGGTCGTTACATGATTTTCCTGCGACAGGCTGACAAGCTTGCTGAAATTCTCATGGAACTGGGCGGATTTGATGCGGTCATCCAGCGCGACAAAAGGCAGGTAAATCGCCATAGAGACCAGAAGATTGAGCAGTTCGAGCAATATCGCGGCGGGTGAATCGGTCGCCAGCCAGGCATTGATAAAGAGCGGGATATTCCAGGATACGTCATGTATCGTCACAGGAACGATGCCCAGGGCGCAGGCGTAATAGGCGATGAACATATTGACGATAGGCGCCAGGAGAAAGGGAAAAATAAAAACCGGGTTCAGCACAATCGGCAGGCCAAACAGGAGAATTTCGTTGATATTGAAAATTGAAGGAACGACAGAAATTCTGGAAATCTTCCTGACGCCGCTGTCGTGATGACGGATGAGCAGGGCGATCAGGAGAGCGGTCGTCGAGCCTGCGCCACCGATCGTCGTATAGCAGTCAAAAAACGGTTTGGTCAGTATGTATAGCGGGGCAAGGCCCTCCCTGGCATTCTGTATATTGGCCAGACTGGC
>JAISIS010000114.1 GCA_031261905.1 Burkholderiaceae bacterium | reverse complement strand
GAGGGCATGGAGCGTTACCTGCATACGCGCTATGTCGGTCAGCGCCGTTTTTCGCTGGAAGGCAGCGAGAGTTTTATTGTGGCGCTGGATGAGGCTATCCAGCGTGCAGGCGAGCGGGGTATCCAGGAAATTGTTATCGGCATGGCGCATCGCGGGCGGCTTAATGTGCTGGTGAATATCATGGGCAAGATGCCGCATGATCTCTTTGCGGAGTTCGAAGGAACGCAGGAAGAGGATGCGCAGTCCGGCGATGTGAAGTATCACCAGGGTTTTGTGCGCGATATCCTGACGCCGGGCGGCCCCATCCACTTGTCGCTGGCCTTTAACCCATCTCACCTGGAAGTTGTGAATCCGGTTGTGGAAGGTTCCTCCAGAGCGCGCATGAAGCACCGCAATGACGAGGATGGCTCGCAGGTGATGCCGATTCTGGTGCATGGCGATGCGGCATTTTCGGGGCAGGGCGTGGTGATGGAGACGCTGAATCTGGCGCAAACGCGGGGTTACGGCACGGGCGGCACGCTGCATATCGTCATCAACAACCAGATTGGATTTACCACTTCCGACCCGCGCGATTCCCGTTCCACGCTGTATTGCACGGACGTGGTGAAGATGATTGAAGCGCCAGTGCTGCATGTGAACGGGGATGATCCTGAAGCGGTGGCGCTTGCCATGCAGATCGCGCTTGATTTCCGCATGGAGTTCCGCAAGGATGTTGTGGTGGATGTGGTGTGTTACCGCAAGCTCGGACATAACGAGCAGGATACGCCTTCCATGACGCAACCGCTGATGTACAAAAGAATCGAACAGCATCAGGGTGTACGGAATACCTATGTCAAGAAGCTGGTTTTGCAGGGTGTGACGACAGAGCAGGTGGCAGATGCCATGGCGGAGGAATACCGCAACCGGATGGATGCGGGTGAACCGGTGATTGATCCGGTGATTACCAACGCGATCAGCAAATCCGGTCTGGAATGGCAGCCCTACCTGAAGCAGAAATGGAAAGACAAGGTGGATACGGCACTGCCTGCGGAAGAGTTGCGGCGGCTGGCAGAGCGTATTACCGTTGTTCCTCGTGATTTCAAGGTACATCCGCTGGTTGAAAGGGTGTTGCACGACAGGCTGGCTATGGGCAGAGGCGAGGAAAGAGTTGACTGGGGCATGGGCGAGCACCTGGCCTTTGCGTCCCTGCTGGCGGCCGGTTTCCCTGTCCGCCTGTCCGGCCAGGATTCCGGGCGAGGCACCTTTGTGCATCGCCATGCCGTCTTGCATGACCAGAACCGGGAACGCTGGGATGCGGGCACTTATACGCCACTCCAGCATGTATCGGATGACCAGGCGGAATTTACCGTGATTGATTCGGTGCTTTCCGAAATGGCGGTGCTTGGCTTCGAGTATGGTTATTCAACCGCCGCACCCAATACGCTGGTGATCTGGGAGGCGCAGTTTGGCGATTTTGCCAATGGCGCGCAGGTGGTGATAGACCAGTTCATCAGTTCCGGCGAGGAGAAATGGGGGCGCGCTTCCGGTCTTGTCATGATGCTGCCGCACGGGTACGAAGGGCAGGGGCCGGAACACTCTTCGGCCCGCATCGAGCGTTACCTGCAATTGTGCGCGGAAAATAATATGCAGGTGGTGCAGCCTTCGTGCGCCTCCCAAATATTCCATGTGCTGAGAAGGCAGATGCTCAGCGGGTACAGAAAACCGCTGATCCTGCTGACGCCCAAATCCCTGCTTCGCAACAAGGATGCCACCTCCCATATTGACGAATTGGCCAAGGGGCATTTCCGCCCCCTTATTGGCGAGGCGGACAGTTCCATCAGGAGAAACGCGGTAAAAAGGCTGCTGTGCTGCTCCGGCAAGATTTATTACGAACTGGTCAATGCGCGCAAGAAGCGTGAAAGGCGGGATATAGCCATTATCCGTATAGAAGAGCTTTATCCATTTCCGCATGATTTGTTCGCGCGTACGCTGAGGAGTTTCCCCAATTGCGAGGAAGTGATGTGGGCGCAGGATGAGCCGCAGAATATGGGCGCATGGCCGCAAATCCATCCCGCCCTGGTGGCAGGGATGCAGCCGGGACAACGTTTGTCCGTTGCCGGAAGGCCGGCCAGCTCTTCTCCTGCCGTAGGTTATCTGGACAAGCATCTTGCGCAGCAGGAAGCGCTGGTTGAAGCGGCTTTCTCGGAAATGAAGGGTTTGGTGATCCAGCGGTAAAAGTTATTGGGTTTGCGGTATTTGTTTGCAGTAGTCCAACAAATGGAGAAGTGATATGGCTGTCCTGGAAGTAAAGGTTCCGCAGTTGTCCGAGTCGGTTGCAGAAGCTGCCTTGCTCGCCTGGCACAAAGAGGTCGGCGATGCGGTCGTGCAGGATGAAAATCTGGTGGATCTTGAGACGGACAAGGTAGTGCTTGAATTGCCAAGTCCCGGAACAGGCATCCTGACGGAAATACTCAAAGAGGCTGGTGCCGTTGTCAAGGCAGGGGATGTCATCGCCCGGATCAGTACGGCTGACGCAGCTTCCGGCACTGCCGCCAAAAAAGGCAAAAAAGGCAAGGCGGAAAAAGAGGCATCGCCAGCGCTTGCGCCGTCACCCGCTGCTTCGGCTTCAGCGGCTGTTCCCGTTACACCGCCTGCCGCCCAGCCGCGTCAGGCCGAACCCGTTGCGCCCGCCGCTTCATTTGATGAGGCGGCTCATCCTGCCGGGATAGTCATGCCTGCCGCAGCACGCCTGATGGCGGAAAATGATCTGGGGTACAACGAGGTAACCGGCACGGGCAAGGATGGCCGTATCCTGAAAGAAGATGTGCTGCGCGCAATGGAAATCGGCCCGGATGTGGGGCGCATGGCATCTTCCCCGCCATCGTTGCAGTCTGTGCCGTATTCTCCGCCATCCAGTTTTGTGCCGAGTTCGCCCTCCAACAACCGCCCGGAAAACCGGGTAGCCATGAGCCGTTTGCGCGCCCGCATTGCGGAGCGCCTTATTCAGTCACAGCTTACCAACGCCACCCTGACGACATTCAATGAGGTGAACATGCAGCCGGTGCTGGATATCCGGCGCAAACTGGGCAAGGAATTCGAGCAGGAGCACGGTGTTCGCCTGGGGCTTATGTCGTTCTTCATGAAAGCTGCGGTGGCTGCGCTCAAGAAATATCCGGTAGTAAATGCCTCCATTGACGGCAATGATATTGTCTATCACGGCTACTTTGATATCGGCATTGCCATCAGTTCGCCCCGTGGTCTGGTTGTGCCCATCATGCGCGATGTGGATTTGATGTCACTGGCCGATATTGAAAAGAAGATCGCGGAATTCAGCAGCAGGGCAAGGGAAGGGCAGCTTACGCTGGATGATCTTACCGGCGGCACCTTTTCGATTTCCAATGGCGGCGTATTCGGCTCCATGATGTCAACACCCATCATCAATCCGCCCCAGTCCGCCATTCTGGGGGTTCATGCCACGCGTGAAAGACCGGTAGTGGAAGATGGGCAGGTCGTTATCCGCCCGATGAATTACCTGGCGCTGTCATATGATCATCGCCTGATTGATGGTAGCGAGGCGGTACAGGCGCTGGTTTCCATCAAGGAAAATCTGGAAGACCCGTCACGTTTGCTGCTGGACCTGTAAGCGCCTGTTAACCAAAGGGAGAGCGTGCATGGATGTGTTTGTGGATGTCGGCGTGATCGGTGCAGGGCCGGGCGGATATATTGCCGCGATCCGGGCTGCCCAGTTGGGTTTGAGCGTTGCCTGTATTGACGACTGGAAAAGGACGGCGGGCGGCGGTCCCGCGCCGGGCGGTACCTGTGTGAACGTGGGCTGCATCCCTTCCAAA
>JAISIS010000076.1 GCA_031261905.1 Burkholderiaceae bacterium | reverse complement strand
CCGGACAATACCAGTCTGCCGCCTGGCTTCAGGTGCGCGGTGAGTGTTTCCGCCAGTTCGGCAAGCGGTCCGGCCAGGATGTTGGCAACCACCACATCATATTGGCGATTTTCTGCCACTCCCGGAAATTGTCCGGGAAGGTAAAAGGAAATGTCGCAACGGTTTTCCGCCGCGTTGTCTTTTGCGGTGGCGATGGCCTGGGGATCAATATCCACGCCGTCAACGGAAGCGGCTCCCAGTTTGGCGGCGGCAATGGCCAGGATGCCGGAGCCGCAGCCATAATCCAGCACGGATTGTCCGGCAACGAGATGTGTTTCCAGCCATTCCAGACACAGACGGGTGGTCGGGTGGCTTCCTGTGCCGAATGCCAAACCTGGATCAAGACGCAGGATTATGCCGTTATCTTCCGGTATCTGATGCCAACTTGGCACAATCCAGATGCGTTTTCCTATGTGAATGGGATCAAATTGCGCCTGTGTTTCGCGCACCCAGTCCCTGGCGGGGACTGGACGTACCTGAAAGGAAGGAGGCGTTTCCATGCCGCTTTCCAGGGCGGCAAGGGCAATGAGTTCGGCAAGGTCGGTATCGTTGCCGACTAGGGCAATCACACGGCTGCGTTGCCAGACGCGCGTTTCGGTATCTTCGCCCGGTTCTCCGAAAATTGCGCGCTCCGCGCCGGTGCCTTCATCGGCGTCTTCTACGGTGACGGCCATTGCGCCACCAGCCAGCAGCGCATCCGAAAAAGGGACTGTCTGCGCGTAATTTACTTCCAGTACCACTTCATTCCAGCTCACACACGGCTCCTGATGAGGGGAAGACGATACATGTTTGCCGTTATTTCGGTTTATCCGGGAACATGTCCGCCAGCTTCTGTTCCAGGTAATGTATGTTGGTTCCGCCCTGAATAAAACAGGGGTCGGCCATCAGATTGCGATGAAGGTCAACATTGGTCTGGATGCCTTCAACCACCATTTCGGACAAGCCCACCTGCATCCGCCGGATCGCCTGTTCGCGGGTTGCTCCGTACGCGATGATCTTTCCGATCATGGAGTCATAGTTGGGCGGTATCGTGTAACCGGCATAGACGTGGGAATCCACACGGATGCCGGGGCCTCCCGGTACATGCCAGGCGGTTACCTTGCCCGGAGAAGGCGTAAATCGGTAGGGGTCTTCCGCATTGATGCGGCATTCGATGGCATGACCGGTAAGGCGGATATCACGCTGGCGGAAGGAGAGCTTCTCTCCGGCCGCAATGCGGATTTGCTCCTGGATGATGTCAATGCCGGTAATCATTTCGGTGACCGGGTGTTCTACCTGGACGCGCGTATTCATTTCAATGAAATAAAATTCGCCTTTTTCGTACAGAAACTCAAAGGTTCCCGCGCCCCTGAAACCCAGCTTCCGGCAGGCTTCCACACAACGGTCGGCGATTCTTTCAATCAGACGGCGGGAAATGTCCGGCGCAGGGGCTTCTTCAATAATTTTCTGATGGCGCCGCTGCATGGAGCAATCGCGTTCCCCAAGCCATACCGCGTTTCTGAACTGATCGGCAAGTACCTGGATTTCAATATGGCGCGGGTTTTCCAGAAACCTCTCCATGTACACTTCAGGGTTGCCGAAAGCCGCCTCGGCCTCGGATTTGGTCATGTTGACGGCGTTGAGCAGGGCCGCTTCAGTGTGCACAACGCGCATACCGCGACCGCCTCCTCCGCCAGCCGCCTTGATGATAACGGGATAGCCGATCTTTCTGGCGGTATGGATGATTTCCTTGGAGTCATCGGGAAGCGCGCCATCCGAACCCGGCACACAGGGCACGCCCGCCTTGATCATGGCCTGTTTGGCGGAGACCTTGTCGCCCATCGTGCGGATTGCGTCCGGTGTCGGGCCAATGAAAACAAAACCGGATTGTTCGACACGCTCGGCAAAATCAGCGTTTTCCGCCAGGAAACCGTAACCGGGATGGATGGCCTGCGCATCGGTCACCTCGGCCGCGCTGATGATGGCGGGCATGTTGAGGTAACTGGCGGTAGAAGGTGCGGGGCCGATGCAAACGGATTCATCGGCAAGCCGGACATATTTGGCTTCCCGGTCCACCTCGGAATGCACGACCACGGTTTTAATGCCCATTTCACGGCACGCGCGCTGTATGCGCAATGCAATTTCGCCGCGATTGGCAATCAGAATCTTTTCAAACATAGTGTCAGGATATCCTGAAAATCAAAAGACAAGAAAGTTTCACGCAGGGGTTATCAGCCGATGATGAACAGCGGTTGCGCGTACTCAACCGGATGCCCGTTTTCCACCAGTACCTGCTTGATGGTGCCGGAAACTTCCGCCTCAATTTCATTCAACAGCTTCATGGCTTCAATGATGCAAAGGGTATCGCCCTGTCTTACGGTTGAGCCTACTTCAACATAAGGCGGATTGCCGGGTGCGGAAGCCGCGTAAAAGGTGCCTACCATTGGTGACTTGACGACATGCCCCTGGGGTTCCGCAGGCGGTGCAGGCTCTGCGGGAGCCGCCGCAGGCGCCGGTGCGGGGGCGGCGGCAGGCAATGGCGCGCCAACCGCATATTGCGCCATGGCGGGCGGCTGCATCAGAATAGGCTGCGCCGGTGCAGCGGCATTCTTGACAATACGTACCTGGCTGTCCCCTTCGGTTACTTCAAGCTCGGCGATCTGTGATTCCGCCACGAGATCAATCAGGGTTTTAAGTTTGCGAAGATCCATAGAAAATCCCGGAAAATACTGAAAAATAAAATTAGTTGCGGAGGGCAAACTCAATGGCCATCCGATAGCCATCCACACCAAAACCGCATATTACACCTTTTGCGATGGCGGAGAGATAGGAATGATGGCGAAAGGGTTCGCGCTGGTGGATATTGGAGAGGTGTACCTCATAAAAAGGTATGGCAACACCTGAAAGGGCGTCACGCAACGCTACGCTGGTGTGCGTCAGGCCGCCCGGATTGATGATGATGGCGTCAACGCCTTCCCTCCCGGCGGCGTGAATGCGGTCAATCAGCGCGCCTTCGTG
This sequence comes from Burkholderiaceae bacterium, assembly GCA_031261905.1. Lineage (GTDB taxonomy): Bacteria > Pseudomonadota > Gammaproteobacteria > Burkholderiales > Burkholderiaceae_D > Oxalobacter. Next base: position 742 of record JAISIS010000076.1, on the reverse strand, counting down.
ATTGCTCTGAAAACTGGCAAAGCGCCCGCCCGCCCGGGTTACGGCCTCACGGGCCGCCTCCGTAATATCTTCCAGCGTGGCCTTGCCGTAAATACCGGGCTCTCTTGTCCCCAGAAGATTCAGGTTGGGGCCGTTGAGCATCAGGATGTGTTTCGCCATGATTGCGTTACCGCTCTTTCGGTTTGTTGATATGCTTTTCCTGCATTTTGCCGCTAAATGGAGGGAACTGGCAAGGAAAAGAATGCAAGTTTATCAGAAGTCCGCCGTTTTATTGTCAGATTGACGGGGTTGTTTGCTGCGCAATCAGGCGTTCGAGCGCCTGGATATCAGCCCTTTCAATCGGCGCATCCGTGGCTCTCGCCATTTTCCGCATGTCATCCGGATGGTAAACGGCCAGGTGAAAAATTTCATCCCCCTGGTAAAAATGAATGGTTTCATCCGCCTGTGTCTTTCTGCGTCTGCCGGAAGAGACAGACGCTTCGGTAACCGTGATGTCAATGTGCCGGTTCAGCAGAAAGATTTCAACATCTTTGGCGTTTTCCGTGAAAAGCTGCAAATGGATATCGCTGTGTTCGCCAGCGGTGCCGTTTAACACCGCCCCGGTAATATAGGGCCGGAATTGCTCCAGTTTGCGCATCATTTGCAGTGCGGTCCGGCGCAAATGTAACAGGCGCGCCAGTTGCTCATCCGCCATGAAAATGCTGTGGTAAGTTCGAAGTTCGTCTTCTATTTCCTGATTATC
>JAISIS010000074.1 GCA_031261905.1 Burkholderiaceae bacterium | reverse complement strand
GCTTTTTTCTTTCAGCCAGCCGGTGAACTCCAGCCCGTTGGCCCATTTGTTTTTGGCAGTGCGCTCGTCAAAGGTATCGTACAAATAGGCTTCGTAAGCCATTTCCGTCATCATGTCGTCCAGCGCGGCTGCGGCATTTTCGCCGCTTCCTGCCGTGCCCTGGCGGGAGGCGCGTAATTCGAAGCGGTTGATGAAATCGCAAAAGGCGCGCAAGGGCTGTAATTGCCGGGGCGGCAGTTTGGCCTCAATGCCGCCCTTGTATACGGCCTCGAAAAGCGAGCACTTCCAGAGACCGGCAAATGCGCCCAGCGATTCCAGCGTGGCCTGCCCCACGCCTCGCTTCGGGGTGGTGACCGCGCGGATAAAGGCGGGGTCATCCTCATTGTTGGCGATCAGGCGCAGGTAACTGACAATGTCGCGGATTTCCGCCCGCGCAAAAAAGCTCTGCCCGCCGGAGATGGTATAGGGAATCCGCTCACGCCTGAGCGCGGTCTCAAACAGGCGGGCCTGGTGGTTGCCGCGATACAGGATCGCGTAGTCCGAGAATTTTGCGCGGCGCTCGAAACGGTGCGCCGAAAGATCCATCGCAATCTGTTCGGCTTCTTTTTCCTCGTTATCCATCGCGCTTACCCGTACCGGCTCGCCGGGGCCGAATTCCGACCAGAGGGTTTTGTCGAATACTTTGGGATTGTGGCTGATGACGGCGTTGGCAGCCTGCAAAATGTGCATGGAAGAGCGGTAATTCTGTTCCAGTCGGATCAGTTTCAGGCCGGGAAAGTCATCATGTAGCGTCTTGAGGTTTTCGGCTGTAGCGCCCCGCCAGGCGTAGATGGCCTGGTCGTCATCCCCCACCGCCGTGAACATCGGTTTTTTGCCCGGCCCGGTGACCAGGAGCTTCATCAGGGCATACTGGCAGGCGTTGGTGTCCTGGTATTCATCCACAAGCAGGTAACGCATATGCCTTTGCCAGCGGTCGCGCACGGCTTCGTTTTCGCTGAAAAGCGTCACCGGCAGGCGGAGCAGGTCGTCAAAATCCACGGCCTGGTAAGCGGAAAGGGTGGCTATGTAGCTGGCGTAAATCCGCGCCGCGCGCGCTTCATCTTCATCCGCAGCATCGGTCAGCGCCCGCTCCGGCGTGATTAGGGCATTTTTCCACAGGGAGAGGCGCGTCTGGATGCGGCGGGCAAGCTGCCTGTCGGTTGTGGCCGCCATATCCTGGATGATGGCGAAGCAATCGTCGCTGTCCATGATGGAAAAGCGGTCCTTGAGTCCCAGCGCCTGTGCTTCCTGGCGCAGGATACGTACACCCAGCGAATGGAAGGTCGAAATCGTCAGGGCGCCGCCTTGCCCCGGCTCCGCCAGTTGTTTCGCGATGCGCTCCTGCATTTCGGAAGCCGCCTTGTTCGTAAATGTCAGGGCGATAATGTGCCGTGCTTCGTACAGACCGCTTTCGATCATGTGCGCGATTTTTTGCGTGATGACCCGCGTCTTGCCCGATCCGGCGCCCGCAATGACCAGGCACGGCCCATCCATGTACCTGACAGCTTCGCGTTGCTGGTCATTGAGGTTGTGAAGGGCGGAAGGAGGCATGGCGAAAATCCGTGAAAAAGACGCGCGTCATTATAGCAGCGGCAAATGATTCCAAAAACGTCCGGGCGCGTTACACTACTTCCTGTTATAAGGCCTTTTTGCTTCTTATGGTATTTGTCATTTGGCACTTGTCATTTGAAAAAATGACCCCATCTGAGCAAAATTGATCACTTGTTCGTTGTTTCGCCGCAAGCGGACTTATCGGAGCTATTTATTATGGAACAATTTCACGGTACAACTATCCTGTCTGTCCGCCGGGGCAGCCATGTTGCGCTGGGCGGCGATGGACAGGTTACTTTGGGCAACGTGGTAATCAAGGGTGGCGCGCGCAAGGTGCGCAAACTCTATCATGACCGTGTGCTGGTGGGATTCGCCGGCGGCACGGCGGATGCCTTTACCCTGCTGGAACGCTTTGAGGCCAAGCTGGAAAAGCACCAGGGCAACCTGCTGCGTTCCGCAGTGGAACTCGCCAAGGACTGGCGTACGGATCGGATTTTACGGCGTCTTGAAGCCATGTTGCTGGTTGCGGACAGGGAATCCACCTTTGTCATTACCGGCAACGGCGATGTGCTGGAGCCTGAAGAAGGCGTTGGCGCTATCGGCTCGGGCGGCGTCTACGCGCAATCCGCCGCACTGGCGCTTACCCGCAATACCGAGCTTTCTCCGGTTGAGATTGTGGAAAAAGGACTGGCGATTGCCGGAGAGCTTTGTATTTCTACCAATAGGAATCATATTATCGAAACGCTGGAGTAAGCCGTTGCTCCCTTGACGCGTTTTTCCGCTTATTTTTTATCACACCTGTCATCATGAATCTGACTCCTCCCGAAATCGTATCCGAACTGGATAAACATGTTGTTGGCCAGTCAAAAGCCAAGCGCGCTGTTGCCATTGCCCTGCGTAACCGCTGGCGGCGGCAACAGGTGAACGAGCCTCTGCGCCATGAGATTACCCCCAAAAATATCCTGATGATTGGCCCTACGGGCGTAGGCAAAACCGAAATCGCCCGCCGTCTGGCGCGCCTGGCGGACGCGCCTTTCATCAAGATTGAAGCAACCAAATTCACGGAAGTCGGCTATGTGGGCCGGGATGTGGAAACAATCATCCGTGATCTCATAGATATCAGCATCAAGCAAACGCGCGAATCCGAAATGCGTAAAGTGCGGGAAAAGGCCGCCGACGCGGCGGAAGAGCGGGTGCTGAATATTCTGGTGCCGCCCGCCCGCGATTTCGGTTTCAATACCAACGAAAATGATGCCGCTTCCGGTGGCAATACCCGTCAGACCTTCCGCAAGCGTCTGCGCGAAGGCGCGCTGGATGACCGCGAGATTGAAATCGAGGTGGCTGACGCCATGCCGCATATGGAAATCATGGCGCCTCCGGGCATGGAAGAGATGACCGAACAGATCAAATCCATGTTTTCCGGGCTGGGTAGCGGACGGAAAAAATCACGCAAGGTCAAAATACGGGAAGCCATGCGGATGTTGACGGATGAGGAAGCCGCCAAGCTGGTTAACGAAGACGAGCTTAAACAGAAGGCCATCACTAATGTGGAGCAAAACGGCATTGTCTTTCTGGACGAAATTGACAAAATCGCTTCCCGCTCCGAACTCAGCGGCGCGGACGTATCGCGCGCGGGCGTACAGCGGGATTTGCTGCCGCTGGTGGAAGGCACGACCGTGAATACCAAATATGGCATGGTAAAGACCGACCATATCCTTTTTATTGCTTCCGGCGCGTTCCATCTTGCCAAACCTTCCGACCTGATTCCGGAATTGCAGGGGCGTTTCCCGATTCGTGTGGAACTGGAATCGCTCTCCATTGAGGATTTCGAGCGCATTCTGACCAGCACGGACGCCTGCCTGACGGCCCAGTATGAAGCGCTGCTGGCAACGGAAAATATCAAGCTGGTGTTCGCCGAAGACGGTATCCGCCGCCTGGCCGAAATTTCTTTTTCTGTGAACGAACGCACGGAAAATATCGGCGCAAGGCGTTTGTACACCGTGATGGAAAAATTGCTGGAAGAAATATCATATACCGCCAGCGGCATGGATAATGGCGTGATTACCATTGATGCCGCTTATGTGAATGAGCGGCTGGAAGCTCTCTCGGTCAATGAGGATCTTTCGCGTTATGTGTTGTGATTTTTGTCGTCAGGTTTCCCTTTTGCGGTTTATGGCCGATAATGTCCATTTGGCCTAACAAAGTATCGCGCCAGCGCGTGATGACGGTAATATGAATTTCACGCAGGAAGACCTTCGGAAACAGTTTGATGATGCCACTTACCGGGCAGGCCTGGAAGATGCCGGGCATGACCGCGTGAAACAAATCCAGTTGGCCGCCAATCTGATTCGTTCCCAAGTGAAAGGGCTGGGCAATCAGGTATGGCAGCAGAATATCTTCCTGAAATCCACGGTCAGAGGTCCGCTCTTTCAGGGAACCTGTACCTGCGTGGCCAATACGAATTGCCGTCATGTGGTTTCGGTTCTGCTGACTTTGCTCCAGCGGAAAAAAAACGCGGACGCGCAGCCGGTGTCGGCTCCGGTTGCCGCTTGGCTTGCGCGCTTGCGCAACGCCGCGTTTGGCGCGAGCGATCCTGCCGCGTCCACCACTGAAGTACAGGAAGCGCCCGCCCAGCGCCTTCTGTATGTGCTTTCTCCTGACGCATCCGGCAGGCGCACGGTTCTGGGGTTGTGTCAGGCGCGCTTCAGGCCGAATGGTGAAATTGCATCGGCGCTACCGGTGGCCGATCCCCAATCGCTGTTGGTGGAAAAACCCGATTATCTCCAGCCGGATGACGAAAGTCCGCTTCGGCTTTTTATCGCCATGTCGGGCAGCGCGCCTTCCTCGCAGAGCCAGGTGGAGCCGCGCGGACTGATCGGCGCGCAACTGCTGCGTATGCTGACAGATCGGCATCAATTGTTGTGGACCAATTCATGGGCCGATATTGGCAAGGGCCTGCTTTTTCCGTTGCGGGCGGCTCCGCCGAGGGAGGCGCGCCTGGTCTGGACGGAAACGGAATCTTCTCTCCGGCTGTCATGGGAATTTGCGCCACAGCCGGAAAACGAGGATAACAAACGGGCGGCACGGAAACAGCAGATTGACTATATCCTGCCGACTGAGCCGGCATGGTACATGGATAACCTGACTTGCGGCGAATTGCTTTTGCCCGCGAAAGATACCGGTATTTCGGCAAAAGATTTGCAGGAACTGGTTGCCCAGGCCCCGCATGTTCCGCTCAAGGATAAAACTGCCATATCGCGGATGCTGATGACGCAGGGGCTTTCCGAATGGATTCCGCCTCCTGAATCCGTGAAAGAGTCCGTTCGCGAAGATATTATGCCAACGCCGGTTTTGCGTCTGGGCAGTATGCCGAACAAAGGCGCGGGCGATGCGGGCGAGCTTTCATGGTATGACTATGCCCAGTTGCTGTTTGATTATGACGGGCAGACAGTGTTTTATGGCACGCAGCTTTCCGTGATGCGCGCACGGGACGCAGTTGTCGAACGTATTGTGCGGCAGGAAGAAGCGGAAACCGCTTTCTGTGACGTGCTGCGCGAATCCGGCTTTGTCCCGCAGGATCATGCCGCATTGCCGGGCTTGCTGGAAATGACTTCGCAGGCGGACTGGATGTGCTTTTCCCGGACGGTTGTGCCTGAACTGGAAAAGCAGGGCTGGCGGATAGAAAAAGCGCAGGAATACCGGTACGACATCGCGGAAATTGAGGAGTGGTATGCCCGTATCGCGGATGAAGGAGCGGAAACGGGTAGGGACTGGTTTAACCTGGAGCTGGGGATTGTCGTCAACAAAAAGCGTATCTCCCT
>JAISIS010000055.1 GCA_031261905.1 Burkholderiaceae bacterium | reverse complement strand
TTACACCCCCTCTGTTCTGCATGGCGCCTACAGCGGTCACTCCCTGTTTGATTCCCTGAAACAAAAGGATATTCTGCTGCACCATCCGTTTCAGTCATTTCAGACGGTTATTGATTTTCTAAACACTGCTGCCGCCGATCCCACCGTAATCGTCATCAAGCAAACAATCTACCGCGCCGGCATGACTTCCGAACTGATGGAATCACTCATTTCAGCCGCGCACCAGGGCAAGGAAGTCATTGCGGTTGTCGAACTGAAAGCCCGCTTTGATGAAGAGCAGAATATCGACTGGGCCAAGCGACTGGAAGAAGCGGGCGCACAGGTGGTCTATGGCGTCATGGGGCTGAAAACCCATGCCAAACTGGCACTCGCCATTCGGCGTGAAGACGGTCAATTACACTACTATGCCCACCTGGGTACCGGCAACTATAACCCTAACACGACTCGCTCCTACACTGATTTTGGCCTCATTACCGCCAACCATGCCATCGCAAAAGAAGTCAACGATGTATTCATCCAGTTGACCAGTCTCTCCAGACCCGCGAAACTGGAGTACCTGTGGCTTTCCCCTGTTGACCTGCACAGGGAAGTCATAAGCGCCATCATGAATGAAGCCCGGATTGCCCGGCTGGGTAAAAAAGGACGCATCATCGCAAAAATGAATGCCCTGATTGATGAATCCGTTATCCGCGCCCTCTATGCCGCCTCATCGGCCGGCGTAAAAATTGATCTGATCGTACGCGGCGCATGCGCCCTGAAACCCGGTGTGCCAGGTCTTTCCGAAAATATCCGTGTCCGCTCTATTATTGGCCGCTTTCTCGAACATTCACGCATTTATTATTTCCGCAACGAACTAAAACATGACCTTTACCTTTCCAGCGCCGACTGGATGGCCCGGAACTTCTTCCGCCGCATTGAAGTTGCTTTCCCGGTGCTGGATAAATCCCTGAAAAAAAGAGTAATGGAAGAAGGGTTGCTGATCTATCTGGAAGACAATCAGAACGCGTGGGAATTGCTCCCTGACGGCAAATACCGTCAAAAGAAACACCGTAAAAAACAAAAAGCCGTCTGCGCCCAGCAACACCTTATGCAACTTTACGGCGCGCCTCAGACCCAGTAGCCAGGCGTTGCCATGTCACATTCTTCCGAACAAGCATCACGCTTCCGTTTCCTGTTGAATTTTCTGAACTGGCCCGACCTGCTTGCCGGCATCTCTATTGCAGGGCTGCTTCTTCCCCAGGCGCTGGCCTATTCTTCCATCGGGAACCTGTCGGCACAAGCTGGAATTATCGCGCTCTTTGCCGGTCTTTTATGTTATGGACTGGTAGGCTCCAGCCGTTTTGCGCTGGTTTCGCCAACATCCTCTTCCGCTGTGGTGCTGGCGGCTTCTTCCGCCGCCCTCGCGGGCAACAATACCGGTATGCGCCTGGCCCTGGCGGGTGGGCTGGTGATTGCGGCAGGCATTGTCTTTTTGCTTGCAGCCGCCACCCGCATGGGAGGCATTACCGATTTTATCGCCCGCCCTGTACTGCGCGGCTTTACGTTCGGCCTTGGCATTGTCATCATCATCAAGCAAACCGCAATGGTTGCCGGCCTGCCCTCTCTTGACGGCAGCCTCTTCAGTGTTATTGCCGACATGTCCATAAAATTCAGATACTGGAATTATGCCGGTATAGGCATGGCCGCCATTACTATAGCCCTGCTTTTTATTTTTGCCAGAATCAGATATCTGCCGGGAGGCATCAGCGTTATCCTGCTGGGTATTGTCTCCAGCATGGTCATTGATCTGCCTTCGCTGGGTATCCCGCTTGTCGGCACGATCAACATAAGCATGGCTGACCTGAACATCCCGGTGTTTTCGCCCCAGGAATGGATCAGGATTTTTGAGCTTTCTCTGGCAATGGCGCTCATTCTGTATGCCGAATCCTACGGTTCCATCCGCAGTTTCGCCATGAAATATGGTGACGTGATTTCACCCAACCGGGATCTGCTTGCGCTGGGCCTTTCCAATCTGGCTTCCGGGCTTTTCCAGGGAATGCCGGTTGGCGCGGGCTACTCCGCTACAGCGGCCAATGAAGCCTATGGCGCCAAAACCCGCATGTCCGGCATTTTTGCCATGCTAATCACCATGGTGGTACTCATTACCGCACTGCCCTACATTGAACGTATCCCGCAACCGGTACTGGGCGGCATTGTGATTTACACCATGCTCATCATCCTGAAACCTTCCTCCTTTGATATCTATTTTGTCTGGAAAAATGACCGTCTGATCGCCGTCATCTCCGTACTTGCCGTGCTGTTGCTGGGGGTTATGCACGGGTTGCTGGCTGCCATCGCCATCAGCATCATGATGATGCTCAAGCAGATTTCCGCCTCTACCATCTCTGAACTGGGCCGTTTGGGGCAAAGCCATGATTTTGTCAGCATGGCGGCCTTTCCCGAAGCGCGACCGGTCTCCGGCGTACTGATACTGCGACCGGATCAGGGCATCTTCTTTGCAAACGCCGAACGCATCTTCCTGCAGGCGCGGCAAATTCTGGCCGCCCTCAACGAACCGGTCCACACTGTCATTTTAAGCCTTGAACTGACCAATGACCTGGATACCACCAGCGTGGAAGCACTGAGGGATTTCTTCGCCTTTATGGAAAAACTGGGAATAACACTGATACTGGCGCGCCTGAAAGATCCGGTGTACGGCATCCTGCAATTTTCACTGGGCAAAGAATTTCCGGATGTTTCCATGAGCAGACTCAGCGTTGAACGGGCCGTCCGCCTTGCCAGAGTGAGAAAGCGTCCCTGACGGAGCCGGGGCACGCCGCGTCAGGCAACTCATCCTTTTTCGCACATATCCCACATAATGCCCATGCGCAACCCTGCCATAACAGGATGCATCACCGGTATTTCCAGATCGCGCATCAGCGCCAGCAGAATCGAAAGTCCGCCCACTATCGAAGCAGCGCGCTCCGGTCGCACGCCAAGCCTGCCCAGTTTGCTGACCTTCTTCATCCCGGTCATGACGGCACACAACTGCTGCAAATTATGTTCCGTCATGCGACCGTCGCCAATAGCATTATCTGCAAGGATTTCGGCAATGGTGCGCATTGTGCCGGATGAACCATAAGCGGTCTGCCAGTGGCGGCAGTGATATTTTGCGCCGATATCCTCAAAATAACGGCTGGCCGCCAGTACGGCTATTTCAAAACGCTCCGCCGTGATGTGACCGTCAGGAAAAAACGCCAGACTTTGTGCGACTGTCCCCACGTGAAAAGATTCCACATGATCAATCGCCGCGCCGTATCCCCGAATAATTTCCGTTGAGCCGCCTCCGATATCAATCACCAGACGCCGCTCTTCCGGCCTGAGCAGCAATTTATCCACGCCCAGATAAATGAGCCGCCCCTCTTCCTGACCGGAAATCACCTCAATCGGATACCCCAGTACATCCTCCGCCTGTACAAGGAAATCAGGCGCATTGCGCGCGACACGCAAGGTGCTGGTCGCCACCGCGCGCACAGCGTCAAGCGGGTAAAGCGCCAGCACTTCCCGTATACCGCGCAACGCATCCAGCCCTGCCTTGATGGCAGCTTTGGTCAGATTATTGTTTTTATCCAGCCCCGCGGCCAGCCGGTTAGGCTCTCTGGCTGTTCTGATGACACGAATCGTTCCATTAACATATTCGCCAATCTGCGTACGAAAGCTGTTGGACCCCATGTCAATCGCTGCAAGCATTCCCATAACCTTTATGACTCCTGTTGGCTATCCCAGCATGGTATCAAGAACCATCATCAATGCAAAGCCGACCAGAAGACCAATCGTGGCAGGCGTCTGGTGTCCGTTTCTGTGCGTTTCCGGAATAATTTCATGCGAAACAATAAAGATCATCGCGCCCCCCGCCAGTCCCAGCCCGACAGGATACGAGATCGCCAGACCGCTGGTAAGTCCCACCCCCAGAAGCGCGCCCATCGGTTCCAGAAGGCCTGTCGCCCCGGCCAGCAAGACGGCACGTATACGGGACATACCCGCGCTCCTTAATGCCAGCGCTACCGCCAGCCCTTCCGGAATATCCTGCAATACAATGGCGGTGGTCAGCGGCAGGCCAATATTCATGTCCCCCCGGGAAAACGACACGCCAATTGCCATACCTTCCGGTAAATTATGAAGCGAAATGGCAAAGACAAACAGCCACACGCGATTGAAGCGCTCATGCCCCGGACCGAATGTCCCGGCGCTCTGGTGCTGATGGGGTGTAAATTGCTCAAGGCTCAACATCAGGAGAGCGCCAAGCGCCATACCGAACACCACTATCGCAGCGCTGGCCGCCTTGTTTCCCGCGATATCAATACCCGCCTGCAATCCGGGCAGAAGCAGTGAAAACGCGCTGGCCGCCAGCATCATGCCTGCCGCAAACCCAAGCATGGTATCTTCAACCGGCTGCGGGATTTTTCTGACCAGCAGTGCAGGAACCGCACCTGCAGCCGTTGTAAGAAAACCGGCTGCTCCGCCTGCCATCGCCAGTTTAAGCGCCTGATCAAAACCCGGTTGCCCGATCATCGTCACGCTCTGGACAAGCATCATAAGGATGAGCGGCGCCGATACCGCCATCCCCAGTCCTATTATCCAGTGCTGGCGCAAATGACGGCGCAACACGCCATGCCCGCTACCTCCTGCGGCAGAGGGCAAGGCCGTTGTTTTCCGTGCTGCGGTATCTTTCTCGGACAAGCTATTTCTCTTTCTTGCTCAATGTTTCATCAACAATATAGCATCTATTTTATCTTCCCGGTTTCCCTGTACAGTGGCAATAACGTCCCGGCAGTTTTACGCCCGTGGCAAATCCTGTAATATTCGGAATATAACTTGCAGGATGACGGCGCCCGCGCCATGTATTTCAATGAGGAGAGAAAAATGAAAATTCTGGTTACCGGTGGTTGCGGCAACATGGGTGTTCACGTAGTGAAATCCCTGGCGCAAAAAGGACACCTGGTGCGCGTGCTGGATAAAGATGAAGAAGGGCTTAAGAAACTGGCCGCCCCCGGCGTGGAAACCTTTCCCGGTAATCTGACCAACCAGGATCTGGTCAGAAGCGCTGTGAATGGCGTTGACGCCATCCTGCACCTGGCCTGGAGCTTTTCCGAAAAATTCATTGATCTGCTGGATATTGATGTAAAGGCTTACCAGTATCTGCTGGATGCCGCGGTTGAATATAACGTTAAAAATGTCATCAACGCCACTACGGCGGTTTCCTACGGCAAACCGGTTATCACGCCCGTGGATGAAACCCATCCGCATCTGGTGGAACAATCCCGCAATCCCGCCTATGCGCTCGCCAAGCTGATTACGGAAGAAATGAGCAAGATATACGCCGCACAACATGATATAGCCGCCAACAATGTGATGGTCTGGTATGCCTATGGTGAAACCATCGGTGGGCGCAATATCCGCGCCATGGCGCGGGACGCCATTGAAAAGGGCGTGGTGGAAGTTCCGGCAAACAGCGGCGGCAATTTCCTGCAACTGGACGACTTTGTTTCCGCCGTGCTGGCGCTTATTGAAAAGCGCCCCAAAGGCGAGCTTTTCAATCTTGGCAGCGTCTATCTCACCTGGGCGGAACTGGCACAGCTTGTCATCAATCACGCAAACCCCCAGGCAAAAGTCCGCGCCATCCCGCAGAACGAGTGGCAGGGCAGCGCCTTTCTTGCCGACGACTGGCCATTTTCCACGCAAAAGGCGGACAACATGTTGCGTTACCAGACCGGCCTGACGCGCGAAAAAGCCATTGACGACCTTTCCCGTGCGCTCAAAGGTTCCGTGGATGGCGTAAAGGCCAGCCTGGCCAACTGACCATATATGACCGCGTAGCTTCCATGTTCAGCCAGCCGCCCATCACCTATATCGAACCGCTCTTTCGCCCGCCAAGCGAAGCGCGTTCCCTGATTTTCCAGGTCACGAACGGGTGCAGCTGGAGCAAATGCTCGTACTGCGATATGTACACGCAGCCGCAGAAAAAGTTCGGCGTGAAACCGGAAGAAGCCGTATTGAAAGAAATCGAATGGGCCGGGCGGCACTGGCCCGGCGTACGCCGCGTTTTTCTGGCGGACGGGGATGCGCTGGTTCTCTCCACCCGTAGGCTCCTGAATATCCTGCACGCCATACAGAAACACCTGCCGAGAGTAACCCGCGTTGCTTCCTATTGCCTGCCCCGGAATGTGGCGGCCAAATCGGATGAAGACCTGAAAGCGCTGCACGAGGCCGGGCTTGGGCTGATTTATCTGGGCGCGGAATCAGGCGATGATTTTGTCCTCGGCTGCATCAACAAGGGAGAAACGCGGCAAAGCACCGTGGATGCCCTGAACCGGCTGGCGGATGCGGGCATCAAACGCTCCGTCATGATTATCAACGGTCTGGCGGGCACACGTTTCAGCGAGCAACACGCGCTTAATTCAGCCCTGCTGGTCAATCAGACCCAACCGGAATACCTGGCCTCGCTGGTCATCAATCTCCCTCATGGCGAGGCGCGCCATCAGGCGGGATTTGGCGGGCAATTTGAATATATGGCGCAACCGCTGCTTTTTCACGAATTGCGCCAGTTTGTTGACGCTCTGGATCTGAAATCCACCATCTTCCGGAGCGATCACGCTTCCAACCAGCTTGTCCTCAAAGGCGTACTGGGAAAAGACAAGTCCCGCCTGCTGGAACAAATTGATCTTGCCATCACCGCCCCCGAAACCGCCCGCCTCCGTCCTGTCTGGATCAGGCCGTTTTAACGGGTAAGAGACAGTAACGTTTATGGCCTACCCTATCGAAAACAAACTGGTAATCGGCATTGCCTCCAGCGCGCTCTTTGACCTTGCCGAATCGGATGCGGTCTTTCGCGAAAAGGGGGTGGAAGCCTACCGCCAATACCAGGAAAAGCACATTGACCAGCCCTTGCGCCCCGGCGTGGCCTTTCCATTCATCCGCCGCTTCCTGGAAATCAACAAGCGTTTCACGGAACAATCACCCGTTGAGGTGGTGCTGCTTTCCCGCAATTCACCGGAAACCGGCCTGAGAGTATTCCGCTCCATCCAGCAGCACGAACTGGACATCACCCGCGCAGCCTTCAACGCTGGAAACTCGCCTCATCTCTATCTGCCCGCCTTCAACGCCTCCCTCTTTCTGAGCGCCAACGAAGAAGATGTCCAGCGTGCGATTGATGCCCACTATCCCGCCGGTACCGTATTGCCAACGAAAATTTTTGATGATGAAAAAGATGGCGAATTGCGCGTGGCCTTTGACTTTGACGGCGTGATTGCGGATGACGAAGCGGAAGCAGTATTCCAGCAAGACCGTAATCTGGCGGCATTTCATGCCCATGAAGCCAGCAAGCAGGCCATTGCGTTGCGTCCCGGACCACTGGCGGATTTTTTCCGCAGACTGGCTGCCCTGCAACAACTGGAAGAAGCGCGAAAAGCAAACGATCCCGAATATAAAAAACTCGTGCGGATCGCCATTATCACAGCCCGGAGCGCCCCTGCACATGAGCGGGTCGTGACTACCCTTAAAAGCTGGGGAGTTTCCGTGGATGAAGCCTTCTTCCTGGGCGGCATGGAAAAAGCGCGCATCCTGAATGCACTCAAGCCGCATATTTTCTTTGATGATCAGCGCGGGCATTTGAAACCGGGCGCTGACAACGTTTCCATGGTACACGTGCCTTTTGGTGTTACCAACAAGGCGCGCCACTGATCATCACCGCTTCTCCGGGAAAGAAAAGCACCTTTCCCGGCTTCGTCTGAACGAAAGTCGTAGAGTAGGTCTCTGGTTTGAAGTTATCTCCCCAGCGACCCCTCGTCAAACCGTGCGTGCAGTTTTCCCGCACACGGCTTTCCGACTGTCTTCTTCCTTCAGCGTTACGACTGTGTAAGGCGGCCATACCGACTCTTTTCGTCCCCTGTTACCGATAGACCGTACAGCTTGAATAGTCCTTGATAATCGTAGAACCAAGATGGCGGGTGTCCGCACCGATAGCAGCAGTTTGTCGTGAGGGATTGTGTCAAAGTATGACTTCAAATCCGCATCAACGACCCAGTGACATTTAAAATTCAGCCACTTGTAAACTTCCCGCAGTGCTTGCTGGGCACTCTTTCGAGGCCGAAAGCCATACGAAAAGACTTTGAAGTTCGCTTCGAATAAGGGTTCGATGACAATCTTCACTGCCGCCAGTACTACCCGGTCTGTTATGACGGGTATGACTAACGGTCAGTTTGACCCATCTGCCTTGGGGATATATACCCTTC
>JAISIS010000029.1 GCA_031261905.1 Burkholderiaceae bacterium | reverse complement strand
CAAAAAAGGCTGCCAGGCCCTGGATTCTTTCATCGGCGGTACATGGGGCCTGAATACCAGAGCAGCGTTCAGCAGCAGAAATCCCCGGTCAAGCAAGGCTTGTTGCAGCTCACCCAACTGGCTTATAAAGTGCGACCCCGGCTTTTGCGCCAGGCGGGCGACTTCCGCCACGGCTTCGCCACCTGTATTGTCCGGCTGGAGCCTGTTATCGGCCACCAGCAGCATCTTGAAGAAGTTGCGTAGCGATGTGGCGCGGTTTACCTGCTTTGAAAAACCCTTTTCCGACCAGATATCGCGCACCGCGCCATCCATAAAGCAATAGCCGGTGGCGCTTTCCTCGCGGGGATAAGGCCCTTCCCCCACTAAAATATAGCGAACATCGCTTATCTTCTGCGAAAATGCGGCAAATAACCTGTTTTTTGTGGGAAGAAAGCTGTCCTGTTCCAGCGCGGGCAAGTAGGCGCTGTCCGCCTGCATCATCGCGCGCGCGCCTGCTTCCAGCACAGGCCGCCAGTCAGGATGCGCCAGGTGCAAGGCATCGGCAATCAATGTGGGAAGGGTCATTTTGTGGGTTTTGCCTGAAGGATGCGATCAACAATGCCCGCGCCGAAAACGCGTTCCCTCAAGAGGCGCAACTGGTCGCGTACCTGCGCCGCCTCTTCAAATTCCAGGTTTTTCGCGTGATCCTGCATGGTTTTTTCAAGGCGTTTGATTTCCTTGCCGAGTTTTTTCTCGCTCATGGAATCATAATGCGCCCTGTCCTGGCGAACCAGCATTTCCTGGCGCGCCTGTTCTGAGTTGAAGACACCGTCAATCAGGTCGCGCACTTCTTTCATGATGCCGGAAGGCGTGATGTGGTGTACCTCATTGTAGAGCAGTTGCTTGGCGCGGCGGCGTTCGGTTTCGTCAATCGCCCGCTTCATGGAATCAGTCACCTTGTCGCCATACAGGATGGCCGTACCGTTCAGGTTTCGCGCCGCGCGGCCAATGGTTTGTATCAGGCTGCGCTCGGAACGCAGGAAGCCTTCCTTGTCCGCATCCAGGATCGCCACCAGCGAGACTTCAGGGATATCCAGTCCTTCCCGCAACAGGTTGATGCCCACCAGCACATCAAAGGTGCCCAGCCGCAAATCGCGGACAATTTCCACGCGCTCCACCGTATCAATATCACTGTGCAGGTAACGCACCTTTACGCCGCTCTCGTTCAGGAAATCAGTCAGTTGCTCGGCCATGCGCTTGGTCAGTGTCGTTACCAGCACGCGCTCGCTCTTTTCAACCCGGTCGTTGATTTCCAGCAGCAGGTCATCCACCTGGGTACTGGCAGGGCGCACCATCACGGCAGGGTCAACCAGCCCTGTCGGGCGCACTACCTGCTCAACCACCTGCCCGGAATGTGAAAGCTCATATTCGGCGGGCGTGGCGGAAACGAAGATGGTCTGGCCTATCTTGCCCACAAATTCGTCAAAGCGCAGCGGGCGGTTATCCAGCGCGGAAGGCAGGCGGAAACCATAATCCACCAGGTTGGTCTTGCGCGAGCGGTCGCCGTTATACATCCCGTTAAGCTGCCCGATCATCACATGGGATTCGTCCAGGAAAAACAGGGTATCGGAAGGCAGGTAATCCACCAGTGTCGGAGGCGGGTCACCCGGCTTTGCACCGGTCAGGTGGCGGGAATAGTTTTCGATGCCCTTGGTGAAGCCCATTTCCTGCAACATTTCCAGATCAAAGCGGGTGCGCTGGTCAATGCGCTGCTCTTCGACAAATTTGCCGCCCTTCTGGAAAAAATCCTTCCTTTCCCGCAGTTCGTCCTTGATGGTTTCAATGGCGCGAAGCACGGTTGCCCGAGGCGTGACGTAGTGCGAACCCGGATACACGGTAAAACGGGGTATCTTCTGGACGATCTTGCCCGTCAGCGGGTCAAACAGACGCAGGGATTCCACCTCGTCATCAAACAGCTCTATGCGCAGGGCGTATTCCGCGTTTTCTGCCGGGAATACGTCAATTGCATCTCCCCTCACCCTGAACGCGCCGCGCGAAAAATCCGTTTCGTTGCGGGTATATTGCATCTGCACCAGCCGTGCAATCACATCGCGCTGCGATACCTTGTCCTTTTCCCGCAGCGTCAGAATCATCTGGTGGTATTCGTTCGGGTTGCCGATACCGTAAATGGCGGAAACAGTCGCCACGATCACCACATCCTTGCGCTCCATGATGGATTTGGTGCAGGAAAGACGCATCTGCTCAATGTGCTCGTTGATCGCTGAATCCTTTTCGATAAAAAGGTCGCGCTGCGGCACATAGGCTTCCGGCTGGTAGTAATCGTAGTAGCTGACAAAATACTCAACGGCGTTCTTCGGGAAAAATTCCCGGAACTCGCTGTAGAGCTGCGCCGCCAGGGTCTTGTTGGGCGCAAAGACGATGGCGGGACGGCCCGTGCGTGCAATCACGTTTGCCATGGTATAGGTCTTGCCGGAGCCGGTAACCCCCAACAGCGTCTGGTAGGCCAGACCATCCTCCAGCCCTTCCACCAGCTTGTCCACCGCCTCGGGCTGGTCACCGGAAGGCGGAAAGGGCTGGTAAAGCTGAAACGGCGAATCAGGAAAAACTGCAAAGTTCCCTTCCTGTTTTTCCGTGTAAAACGGTGAGAAATGCGGCATGAACGGCTGACCTTTGATAAGATGTCGGCTATATCAGGAAACGGGTATATCCTGACAACTTCCACACCGGCAAAACAAATCGCCAAAAATGGATAACAACGCTTTGCGATCACTTTGCCGGACAATGTTAAATGGTAACACGATGAGCAAATCTACACCGGAGACCTTCTTTTCCGCCATCCCCATGGCGATGCGCGATCCTATTTTAGGCATTACCGAAGCTTTCAACGCCGACACCAACCCGGAAAAAATCAATCTGGGCGTCGGCGTTTATTACGATGATAACGGCAAGGTCCCCCAGCTTCAGTGCGTGCGGGAAGCGGAAGCCGTCATGCTGAAAAAGGCGATGCCGCACACTTACCTGCCTATTGACGGCCTGCCTTCCTTTATCACCGCCGTGCAGAAGATGGTGTTTGGCGAGGATAACCCGGCCCTCAGGGAAGGACGCATCATCACAACGCAGGCGCTTGGCGGTACTGGCGCGCTCAGGATCGGCGCGGATTTTCTCAGGCGCTTTTCGCCGAATCCCCAGGTGTGGATCAGCGATCCCAGCTGGGAAAACCATCGCGCCCTCTTTGAGGCAAGCGGCTTCACCGTGAATGCCTATCCCTATTATGACGCCGCAACACGCAGCATTAATTTCAACGGCATGGTGGAGGCGTTCCAGTCCATGCCGGAAGGCACTGCCGTTGTGCTGCACGCCTGCTGCCATAATCCGACCGGCCTTGACCTTTCGGAAGGGCAATGGGATGAAATCATGGCGGTTATCCAGGAACGCTCGCTGGTCCCCTTCCTGGACATGGCCTATCAGGGATTCGCGCAAAGCCTGGAAGCGGATGGCCGCATCGTCAGGCGCTTTTCCGAAAATTGCCCTTATGTGCTGGTGTCAAACTCCTACTCCAAATCCTTTTCGCTGTACGGGGAGCGTATCGGCGCGTTCAGCCTGGTGACCCGCTCCGCAGACGAGGCCGCGCGCGCCCTTTCGCAGGTGAAAAGGGTTATCCGCACCAATTATTCCAACCCGGCGCGCCACGGGGCCGATATCGTCACAACTGTACTGACTTCGCCGGAGCTTTACACCATGTGGGATAACGAGCTTTCCGAGATGCGCTCCCGCATCCGCCAGATGCGCGAAAGGCTCGCCCAGGATCTTTCGGCTCTGCGTGAAGATGCCGATTTCCATTACATCACACTGCAAAACGGCCTTTTCTCATACTCCGGCCTTGGGAAGGAGCAGGCGGAAACGCTGCGCAACGATCACTCCATCTATGCGCTGGATACCGGCCGCATCTGCGTGGCTGCGCTCAACTCCGCCAACATCGGGCGCGTGGCCAAAGCGATCGCCAGGGTACTGTAAACGCCTGGCCGCTGCTTTCGTACAGGCACAGCCTTTCCGGGGGATACCCGGAAAGGCGCTTCCCCGATGATTTGTTACAAATATCTGTGCTACATTTGTAACAACTTTATGCCAAAATGATCCCGTACCTTACACGGGGCGGGCCGCCTCGGCCTGCCGGGTAATGTTTATCCCCTTTGAAAGGAGCAGGATTATGCGAACGAAAATTACCGTTTCTGCGCTTGCAGTGGCCCTGGCGCTGACAGGCTGCGCCGATATGTCCGAAACCCAGAAATCTACCGCAACAGGTGCAAGCATAGGCGCTGTGGCTGGCGGCATTATTGGCGGCATGACAGGGGGCGGCGGAGCCGGACGTGTGGCGGCAGGCGCAGGTATAGGCGCGCTGGTTGGCGCGGGCAGTGGCTACCTCTGGGGACGCCATATGGAGAACCAGAAACGGGATATGCAGAAAGCCACCAAAGGCACTGGCGTTGAAGTCACCCAGACGCAGGATAACCAGCTCAAGATAACCGCGCCCAGCGATATATCCTTTGATGCAGGCAGTGCTGAAATCTCTCCGAAATTTGCTTCCATACTGGACTCCTTTGCCCAGAACCTGAACAAATATCCCAACACCACGGTTGCCATTTATGGATTCACTGACAATACGGGTTCAGACAAGATCAACCTGCCGCTTTCACGCGAAAGGGCCAGCAATGTAAGGGATTATCTTGTCGGCAAGGGAGTTGACGGCAGCCGCTTCTACATTGAAGGGCACGGTTCCGTGCAGCCGATAGCGGACAACAGCACTGAAGCAGGCCGCGCCAAGAACCGCCGCGTGGAAATTTATGTCGCGGAAAAGGCAGCGGCAAAACCGCAGCAAAGCACCCAATCCCAATCTTCCAAGCAAGCGCCCGCCAGGAAAATACGGCGCTAACGGATTACCGGGCCTTCCCGGCAAAAGCCTGTCGGCAACTGCCTGACAGGCTTTTTTGTTGACTTTTTTGTGTAACTGTATATAGTTACACAAAAGCACCTCACTGGCCCAGGCATGAATAAAAAAGATAAATTGCTTGCAAAAATAAACCGCAACCCGGGTTCGCTGAAATTTGACGAATTCAGATTATTCCTGAAGCATCAGGGCTGGAAACCGGATCGCCAGGAGGGCTCGCACGAGATATGGGTATCACCCGGAGGGCATGTATTGCCCATACAGCCGCGCAAGGGAAAAGATGCCAAAGACTATCAGGTCAGGCAGGCGCTGAAGATAATTGAGCAGGAAAACAAAGATTGACTGCAAAGGACTTTCACGTCCGGAGAGTGAATATAACCAGGTACCACTTCCTGTCATTTGAATTGTAAAGGACACATGTGTATGGATGATCGCTTTGATGGTTTTTCGGTCAACCTGTTTCTTGATGACGACAAGGAATGGATGGCCCACTTTACCGAACTTCCGGCAATATCCGCTTTTGGTGACAGCCCCGAGGAAGCCCTGGAAGAACTGGCTATCGCATGGAGACTGGCAAAAGAAACCTATAGCAGTATAGGA